>WSZX01000224.1 GCA_013139935.1 Ardenticatenales bacterium | reverse complement strand
ACAGGCGCGGCAAATAATCCACATAGATGACTTTTGCAACGAGTGTGGCAACTGTGCCACTTTCTGCGTTCACCACGGCAAGCCCTACGCGGAGAAGCCCAGGATCTTTCTAGGAAAGGAGGAGTTTGAGCTCCAAGATGACAACGCCTATTACATTGAGGGAGACACCATCTGGCAACGAACGGGAGGCGAAGAGTCACAGCTATCGGTGAGTAACGGTACGGTGACCTTTACAAACCCGCAGGTTCGCATCAGCCTCTCCCCTGCCTTCAATATCCACGAGATGGCACTGCGGCAGGAATTCGAGGGAATCCTGTCTCTAAAACAGGCGGCTGAGATGGCTCTGATTCTCAGCGGAATCAAAACCTCTGCACCCTTTCTGGCAGCCCGACCACCGATGGGAAGGGCGCAGTGAAGCTCACTGTCAACGGCGTTGACCGTGAGCTTGAGGTTGACCGGGACGCGAAACTGGCCGATGTGTTGCGCCGCGATCTGGGACTGACCGGCACCAAGATCGGGTGTGGCGACGGGCAGTGTGGCACCTGCGTCGTACTGGTGGAGGGAAGTGCGGTTCGCGCCTGCATGTACCCCGCACGCCGGGCGGCCGGCAAGCAGGTACTCACCATTGAGGGGCTGGCCTCCAGTTGGGGACACCCGGACGAGTTGCACCCGCTGCAACAGGCGTTCATTGATCACGGCGCGTTCCAGTGCGGTTTCTGCACGCCAGGCCTGTTGATGACGGCCGCATCACTGTGGCACAAAATGGTTGCCTCTTCTCATCCCGCTGTGACCGACGATGCACTCAAACGCGTCCTCGGCCGGAGCACGTGCCGGTGCACTGGCTATGCCAGCGTGCTCCGGGCATGCAAGTCCGCCTTTCACGAACTCGTGGCTGGCGAGCCGCTCCCCCCAATCAAGATCACGACCATGCCGCCGCTACGGGTCATCGGCCGCTCCCACCCGCGCCCGGATGCGGTGCAAAAAGTCACGGGCGCAGCCAAGTTCACCGACGACTATACCTTCCAAGACATGTTGTACGGCGCAACCTTGCGCTCAGCCTATCCTCATGCCCGGATTCTTTCGATTGACACCACCCAGGCGGTTGCCCTGCCCGGGGTCCATGCCGTGCTGACTCACCGGGACGTGGCGGGCAGAAACCGGCACGGGCTAGTCTATTCCGATTGGCCAGTGCTGTGTGACGACAAGGTACGCTATATGGGCGATGCGGTCGCCATTGCGGCGGCCGATTCGTCCGAAGTCGCCACCGAGGCGCTCAAGCTCATCGAGGTGGAATATGCACCGTTGCCGGTGGTGGCCAGCGCGGAACAGGCCCGCCGGGCGGGAAGCCCCCTGGTCCACGAGGATCGGGAGAATGGCAATCTACTCGAGCACATCCGAGTCCGCCACGGTGACGTTGAGCTGGGCTTTGCCGAGGCCGACATTGTGGTGGAGCGCGAATACCGCACGCCGGCCTACGATCACTTTTTCATGGAGCCCGAGTGCAGCATCGGCGTACCAGCCGGCTATGATGATGACCACGAAAAACTGACGGTCTACGTCGGTTCTCAGATCCCGTACGCCGACCGCGAACAGATTGCGGCCGCCCTGAACTTGTCGCAACAGGAGGTGCGGGTGATCGGCACCCACATTGGGGGTGGTTTTGGCGGCAAAGAGGATATCACGGGGCAGATCCATGCCGCGCTCCTCGCCCAGATCACCCGCCGGCCGGTCAGAATCCTCTACGACCGTGCTGAGTCGATGCTGGTTCACCCCAAGCGACACGCCACCGTCATCCGCATCAAGACCGGGGCCATGAGTGATGGCACACTGACAGCCATCCGGGCAGAGCTGATCGGTGATGCCGGAGCCTATGCCAGCCTCTCCACCAAGGTGCTCACCCGCGCCACGACCCACGCCACCGGCCCCTATCAGGTCCCGCATGCCAAGATCGATTGCTACGCCATGTACACCAACAACCCGCCGGCCGGGGCTTTCCGGGGTTTCGGGGTCACCCAGTCTGCCTTTGCGGCGGAGCAGAACATGGACACCCTTGCCCACGAGCTGGGGATTGATCCTTTTGAGCTGCGGCGCAAAAACGCGCTCCGCATCGGTTCCACCACCGCCACCGGCCAAGTGTTGAAGGAGAGCGTCGGCCTATTGGAGTGCCTGGACTGGGTCGAATCTCACGTCAAAACCTCTCCAGGCCACGGCTCGATGCCGAATTCTCGCATCGCTTGGGGCCTCGCCGCCGCTTTCAAGAACACCGGCCTGGGAGGAGCGGCGAGCGACTGTGCCGAGGCACAGATATTGGTCTATCCCGACGGAACGGCGGAGATCCGCAGCAGTTCGGCCGACATGGGCCAGGGGCTGACAACCGTAGTGGCTCAGTGCACAGCCGAAGAGCTAGGACTGCCCCTTCAGCGGGTGAAGGTGCTACTCTCTGATACCGACCTGACCCCTGACGGAGGACCCACCACTGCCAGCCGCCAGACCTTTGTCACCGGCAACGCTGCCCGTCTGGCTGCCCGCAGCATGAGGGAAAGACTTGCAATGATGGCGGCGGAGCGTTGGGATGTCCAACCGGACGCCATCTGTTTCGAGCATGGAGAATTGCGAGCCGACGGCCGCATTGCCACCATGGCGGAAGCGGGGGGCTGGCTCCAGGCCGAGGGGCAGGAGACCCATCTCACCTGCCGCTACCACGCCCCGGAAACGCTGCCACTAGGGCACGGAGGTGATATGCACTTCGCCTTTAGCTATGGAGTCCAGGCAGCACAAGTCGCCGTGGATGGACAGACCGGCAAAGTGACCGTTCTCCGCATTGTGGCTGCCAGCGAGGGCGGCCGGGCACTGAACCCGCAGGCATTCCTGGGCCAGATTGAGGGCGGTCTGGTGATGGGCATCGGCGCCGCCTTGACCGAAGAGTACAAGATAGAAGACGGAATCCCGCAGACGCTGAGGTGGGCCGACTATAAGGTGCCGCTCATCGGCCAGGTGCCGGAGATGGACCTGCATGTGGTGGAACACCCAATCTCGGTCGGGCCCTACGGGGCCAAGGGAATCGGCGAACTGCCGTCCATCCCAACCGCTGCCGCCATCTGCAACGCAATCTACAATGCCGTTGGCATCAGAGTTCAAAGACTGCCAGTCAGACCGGAGCAGATTCGGCGAAAAGCGTAACTGAGCATGCTGGCCTGGTGGCCGGAGACAAGCTCGGCGGCGCCTTGCACCGCGAGCGCCAGTGTCTCTCAGAGCGTTGCGTTTCGCGTCGCTTCCGCCCGATCCAGGATTGCCC
The DNA here is from genome assembly GCA_013139935.1 of Ardenticatenales bacterium. Taxonomy (GTDB): domain Bacteria; phylum Chloroflexota; class Anaerolineae; order Promineifilales; family UBA4811; genus GLR113. The sequence goes on along the minus strand of WSZX01000224.1, from coordinate 2,790 downwards.
ATCTGGAGATATGGAAATGGATCATGTTCTAGGACTGGAATGCCTCATCTGTGGGGTGAGATATACGCCCAGTGAGGTCGAGTACGTCTGCCCCAAGCACGGAGATGACGGCACGCTGGATGTAGTGTATGACTATGGAGCAATAGGGCGGACAATCAACGAGTCTGGAATCGAGGGTTTTGGGAGTGGCAAGGGGATCTGGCGCTACAAGGCGCTGCTGCCCGTCCGTCGGGATTCTCCCGTGCCCCCGCTCGCCGTGGGCGATACTCCTCTCTATCCCGCCCCCCGGCTGGCTAGTGAACTGGGTCTGCGCGAATTGTGGATCAAGGATGACGGCCGGGAACCATCCGCCAGTTTCAAGGACCGCGCCTCGGCGGTGGCAGTGGTCAAAGCACGCGAGAAAGGAGTCCAGTTCATCGCCACCGCCAGCACTGGCAACGCGGCAGCGGCGCTCGCCTGCCTTTGCGCCAGCGTAGAACAGCCCAACGTCATCTTTGTGCCCGCCTCGGCCCCCGCGGCCAAGATCGTACAACTGCTGGTGTACGGCAGCACTGTTCTGCTGGTGGACGGCACATATGATGACGCCTTTGAGCTCTGCCTGGAGGCGTGCCGGGAGTTCGGCTGGTACAATCGAAACACCGGCTACAATCCCTACATGACTGAAGGAAAGAAAACAGTAGTGTACGAGATCTGTGAGCAGTTGGGGAATGAAACAGCAGGGAACTGGGGAATACCGGATGTGATCGTGGTGCCGGTGGGAGACGGGTGCATTATTGGCGGGGTGCACAAAGGGTTCAAGGACCTGCTGGCACTGGGCAGGATCAACCAGATCCCACGAATCATCGGCGCCCAATCGGCGGGGTCCGACTATATGTGGCAAGCATGGATCAGGGGAGAAGACGTACTCACCAAGCCGGCAATCCGTGCCAGCACCTTGGCCGACAGCATCAGCGCCGGGTTGCCCCGCGACCGAATCAAGGCGATGGCAGCCGTGAAAGAGAGCGGCGGAGCGTACGTCCGAGTCAGCGACGACGAGATACTGGCAGCGATTCCAGCTCTGGCGCGAGGAGCAGGGGTCTTTGCCGAGCCGGCCGCGGCGGCCGCCTACGCCGGGCTGGTCCACGCGACAGAAAGCGGGCTGGTGACGGCCGATGACCGGATCGTCATCCTCTCCACCGGCAGTGGATTGAAGGACATCGATTCCGCCGGGAGCTCGGTGGGTGAGCCTCACCGCATAGCACCGGACCTGGCGGAGGTGAAACGAGTCCTGGGCACACACGTCTGACAGACTGGCACTCTGGTCGACCAATACGCCAGAACACTGGTTCCTCAGGAATGGAAAGGACAGGAAACATGAAGATCTTGATCTCCGTTGACATGGAAGGCATTGCCGGCGTCACCTGCTGGGACGACGTAGATGACACCAAACCGGCCTATGAACGTTTTCGGAAGGTGATGACGGACGAGGTGAATGCGGCCGTCGAAGGCGCATTAGAAGGCGGGGCGACGGACGTACTGGTCAACGATTCGCATGATCGGATGCGAAACGTGCTGATCGAGGAACTCCACCCCAAGGCAGAACTGGTCAGCGGCTATCCGAAGCCGCTAGGAATGATGTGCGGCGTCGATGCCAGCGTTGACCTGGCCTTCTTGATAGGATACCATGCCAAAGCAGGCACCCCTGAGGCCATCCTGGACCACACCTGGTCCAGTTCGCGAGTGTACGCCCTCCATATCAACGGCCAAGAGTTGGGCGAGACGGGATTATGCGCCGCATTGGCGGGGCACTTTGGCGTGGCGGTAGCACTGGTCACCGGCGATAGGGCGGTGACAGAAGAAGCACAGGCATTGCTGGGACCTGATCTGCAGACCGTCGCCGTCAAGGATGCCTATGGCCGTTCTTCAGCCCGCTGTTTGTCGCACCGGGAAGCACATGCCAGGGTGCGGACGACTGCTCAGGCTGCGGTGGGCGGCCCGTGGCCCAAGCCATTGGCCATCGAACCGCCAATCAGCGTGGGCATTCAGTTCATGACCAGCTTACACGCCGAGAACGCTGCGGCGCTACCCGGCGCGCAGCGAGTGAGCGGCCGGCGGGTCGACTGGGTCGGCGAGGACGTGACAATGGCCTACCGAGGCATGCTCGCGATGTTGGCTCTAGCCTGATAGAACTGGCTGGCTAGTCCCGCCAGCCACCACGTAGTCAGCAGATTAACAGTGTGAAGCGAACCCAGACGTTCGCTACGGTGGAACACAAGGAATAGAAAAGGACCCATCTGATGATAGACCTATCCATCAACAAGAATCGACTAGAACGAACCGTGAAACTTGCACGGGAGCGCAACATCATTGTTCCCACCTTTGCTCAACAAAGGAACCCTGATTCGATCCCCAACAAGGTCAAAGCAGATCTGAGGAACATCGGCTTGTGGGACATTGTCTCGCCCAATTTGTTTCGCATTACCTGGAAGAACCAGCCCGTGGCCCACGGCGGCGGCTACGGGGGCGTCAACTATATGGAATTGCCCCGAGCACTTACAGGGGTCCCCGCCCGCATCATCGCGCTGGTGGGCAAGTGGTTCCCGACCGGCGCCCACAAGGTCGGTGCAACTTTCGGCTGCCTGGTTCCCCGACTGGTCACCGGGCAATTCGATCCGACGAGCCAGAAGGCGGTTTGGCCCTCCACCGGAAACTATTGTCGTGGGGGCGCCTACGATTCGACTCTGTTGGGGTGTGACTCGATCGCGATCCTCCCGGAGGAGATGAGCCGCGAGCGCTTTGAGTGGCTATCCA
>WSZX01000447.1 GCA_013139935.1 Ardenticatenales bacterium | reverse complement strand
GCATCTGGTGACATACCTGTGGCAAGCGCTTCCTCAGCAATGATCTGGCCCAGGCTGCCCACCGTCACCAGGAGGTCGACCACATCCGACACCCGCCGCCCAACCAGCCGGTGACCGGACTGCTCATGGGCACCCAGTTCCAGCATGTCTCCCAGGACAGCTACCCGCCGGCCTCCGCCGGCCGACGGTGGTTTATCAGGAACCAGATCGGCCAGTAGGTTCAGCGCCGCAAAGGTAGAGGCCGGACTTGCGTTGTACGTATCATCCAACAGGAGCGAATTATTGGGGCCGGTCACCGCCACCAGGCGCAGTTGCGGAGAATCACTTTGCAGACCGCTAACGATTCCACCCCAATCCATCCCCTCCGCCAGACCGGTGGCGGCGGCCCGCAGTGCTGTATGCACAGAGTGCCGGCCCAACAAGGGAGCCCGGATGCGAACTGTATCACCCTGGTAATGAAGGCTGAAACGTATCCCATCCAGCCCGGCACCTTCGATATCGTCCGCCCACAATTCAGCTTGCGAACTCAGGCCATAGCTAAACACACGGGCTCGGGTGCGTTTGGCCATCGCGCGCACAAGTGGATCATCGTGGTTCAGAATGGCGACTCCCTGCGGGGCGGGCGGCAGGGCCTCCACCAACTCTGCTTTCGCGTCTGCAATCGCCTGGACAGAGCCCAGTCGCTCCAGATGAACCGGTCCGACGTTGGTGATGACCCCGACGTGCGGTCTGGCGATCTCTGCAAGCGTCGAAATCTCACCACCCGCGTACATCCCCATCTCCAGCACCACCCGTTCGTGCGTGTCCGTGAGGTGCAGCAGGGTCAAGGGCAAACCGATCTCATTATTCAGGTTGCCCTCGCTTCTCAGGGTACGATAGCGGCTGCTCAGAACCGCGTGCACGAGCTCCTTTGTGGTTGTCTTTCCTACACTGCCGGTGATGCCGATCACACGGGGCGCGTGCCGGGCGCGCCAGTACGCGGCGAACCGCTGGAGAGCGGTAAGAGTATCATCAACAACTATGCAGATTGGCTGAGCGCCCGGACAATCATCCAGTGCTAGCTCCCCGGCCAACTCGGGGGTGATGGGCTGGCGCGCATCAACTACCCGATAGTCTCCTGGCCTGGTTTGCTCCACCAGAGCAGCTACAGCGCCCTGCCGAAAGGCGTCCTGAACATAGTCGTGCCCATCGACTCGTTCGCCAGAAAAGGCAACGAACAGCGAGCCCGGGATGGTGCGGCGGGAATCAATCACCACATCGGTGATGACTTGGGCGCTGGCTACCATCCGATAACCGCACACTCCTTCTATGACGTGTCCCAGGTTTAGCATCCGTTCGTCAAGACCCCTATTGCCCCACAGCAGCCACCCGATCCATCGCTCGCTCGCCGTCCGGAGGGATGTCCAGAAGTACTACCAGGTGCTGCACCAGTTCCGAGAAAACAGGTGCGGCCGTCATTGAGCCCCAGCGCTCGTGCATGGCGTTCTGCGGCCGGTCGATCTTGACCAGCACTATGACCTGCGGATCCTCGGGCGGCAGAAATCCCACAAAGGTGCCGATCACATCAGATGGATGATAAACCCCACCTTCAGCAATCTGAGCAGTGCCGGTTTTGCCGGCGATGGTGTATCCCGGGACTGCAGCCGCGGCCACCTCGCGCGCCACGGCCTGCATCATCATTTCGACAACTGTGTCCGCTGTGCGCTCGCTGATTGGCCGGCCTAGGACGGTCGGTTGGAATTGGCGGATCTGATCCCCATCCCGAATCTCGGCCACCAGGTGGGGCTGCAGCATCACACCGCCGTTGGCTATCGCCGAAATGGCAACCAGCTCTTGCAGGGGTGTGACCGCAAGCCCCTGACCAAAGGCATTGGTTCCCAGGTCTGCTTCGGTCCAGAGCCCGTCGCCTGGCCTTTTCACCCGGCCGACTACCTCAGCGTCCAGATCAATGCCGGTATATTCGCCCAGGCCAAATGCCGCCATATAGCGGTAAAAGGTCTCTTGTCCCATCCAATGGGCAATTGTCGCCGCTCCCACATTGAGCGATTTGGCCAAAAGGGTCACCATGTCGGTGGTTCCGTACGCTCCTCGGTCCCAGTTGTAAATGGGAAGCCCGCCAACCTCCAACACTCCCCTGTCCTCATAGGTGGTCTCCGGGCCAACGGTTCCGGAATCGATAGCCGCCGCCATGGTCAGCACTTTGTGAATCGAGCCTGGCTCAAACCAGCCACTCACACAGGGATTGATCAGCAACCGGGGATCCTCTCGGAAGAACTCGCTTGGATCAAAGGAGGGCAAGGTGGCCATCGCCAGAATCCCGAACGTCCGGGGGTCCATCACAATGATTGCTCCGGACCTCGCTTGATACCGTATGAGCGCATCAGCCAGCACCTGCTCCGTCACCTGCTGCACGGTCCGATCCACGGTGAGCGTCAATGTTGCGCCGTTGCGCGGGCGGGCGACCTCCCACTGGCCAAACAGAATCGGAAACTGCCGCACGGTGACCGCATCGCCCTGCAACTCCCGATTGTAGTTGCCCTCCAGGCCAGAGTTGCCATTCATGTCCATGTCCACCCAGCCCAACACATGGCCAAATAGCCTTCCCTGTGGATAGTGCCGGCTGGGGACCGGTTCAACCGAGATGCCCGGCAACCCGAGTTCTCTGACAGCCTGAGCTGTCTGGGCTGACACTCGAGGAGCAACAATCGAGTACAGTACTGGATCGCCGCCATCGGGAACCCACGGTTCCAGGCGGCTCAAGATGTTGTAGGTTTTTGTGATCAGCACCGAGGCCAACATGCTTGCCGAGGCACGCGCATCCTGAATCTGATTGGGCGCCGCAGTTATCCGATAATCGTAGCCGGTGATGGCCAACACAGCGCCATTCCGATCCAATATCGGTCCACGGATTGGCTCTAATCGCTCTTCGCCGCCGTAGACAAGCGCGTGTTCTTTCCGGATCTCCTGCTCCTGCACGACCTGAAGAGTGACCAACCGGGCGACGATGATGGCCACGACTAGTATTTGGGCGGAAAGCATGATCAGCATACGGCGACGGCTTGAAGGTGGCATGTCAGAACCCCTCACCTGCCATGCTTTGAGTCCAGCCGCCAAAGCCACGAATCAGCCCAGCCCACCAACTAGCCAGCCAGGTAGCTGTCTCAGGAATTGGGGGTACAGGCGCCTCCTTCACCGGCCCGAGCCCGGACGGGTAGCCATCCACGATCAGGTATTCGATATCGCCTGGACCAGCCAGTGTAAAGCCCATGGCCCTGGCCTTATCCCGTAGCTCGTCCAAAGACCGCACGGTGGCTATCCGGGCTTCGAGGACGATGTTTTCCTCTTGCAGCGCTCTCAATTCGTCAGTATGCTCTCTCGTGCGATAGCCAGTCATGACCATCTGGCTTCCGCGCGCCAGATAGATGACACCCAGCAGAGCCAGCAGCGCAACAATCACTGCCCAGCCCAGCGCCGCTTGCTTTTCGAGCAGGCCGGACGCTCGCCTGAAACCGTGCGATAGCCAATTATCACTGTCTGACATGATGAAACTGCTTCCAATTACACCGGCAACCGTTGTGAGGTGCTCTGGTGATGGCGCTCATGAAAGGGCACACAGACCGGCACAATGAACCACCCTAATGCGTGCAATTATCGTGCCAGCGCGATGTCTGTTCTCTGCCCTCGTGTACCGAGACCGACGCCGACGTTTCCATCAGCGTAAGTAACCTGCGCTGCCGGCCTTGCCAGCGCCTACGTGCAGTTCAAATCCGTTCCGCCACCCGCATACGTGCGCTTCGACAGCGAGGGTTGCTCTCGACCTCGGCCGTCGACGGGCGGATGGGCTTCCGCGTCAGGTTCCTAAGAGTAGCCTGATGTCCACAGGCACATGCAGCCAGTTCCGGCGGGCAGACGCAGTCCTGTCCCTCCCGCCTGAAGAACTGCTTGACGATGCGGTCCTCCAGCGAATGAAAAGCGATAACGACCAAGCGGCCGCCCGGCCTGAGGAGCTCCACCGCCTGCGGAAGCACGATCGAGAGCGCCTCCAGTTCTCTGTTGACCGCTATGCGCAATGCCTGAAAAGTGCGCGTGGCGGGGTGCGTCCGTCGCCGCCACCCGTGGCGGCGCACCGCTCTGCGGACGACCGTCGCCAATTCGCCGGTCGTCCGCAACGGGCGGGCACCGACGATTGCTCTGGCAATACGCCTGCTATCTCGCTCTTCGCCATGTCGAAAAATGATATCCGCCAGGTCGTCCGCCGGCAGATCGTTTACCAGCATGGCTGCCGTCAGTTCATCGGCGGGGTCAAACCGCATGTCCAACGGGCCGTCCTGCCGAATAGAGAAACCACGCGCCGGGTCATCCAACTGGAGCGAGGAGAGCCCCAGATCAAGGAGAACGCCATCCAGCCCCACGAACCCTAGCCGCACCGCGTGCTCGCCCATGGACGCAAAGGATGAATGAACCAAGAGTGCCCGCTCACCAAAGGGAGCCAACCGTCGGTGGGCCAGGGCCAGCGCGGCCGGATCACGGTCCATTCCCAGCAAGCGGCCATCGGGAGATGAAGCATGCATAATGGCAAACGAGTGCCCGCCGGCACCGACGGTCCCATCCAGGTAGTTCGCACCCGGCTTGACCAACAGATGCTCAAGAACCGATTGGTAAAGTACAGACCGATGGCCGAAATCAGCCGGCAGATCGGCAGACCTGGTAGGGTTGTTAGAGGTCCAGCCTGGCCCAGTGACTGATGTTTTCTTCACTCTCTAGCCCCCTGCGAACCGATGCCCATCGTTCCGGCGACCAGAGCTCAATATATGCGTTCACCCCCGCGACCACGACCTCTTTGGTGATGTCGCCGTACTCTAGCAAATAGCTGGGGATGTTCACCCGCCCCTGCTTGTCTGGATCGGCGTTGCCGGCGCCAGAAAAGACCAGCCGGCGCAAGTTGCGCGCCTTTGGATCTCCATATGGCAATCGATCAATCCGGTCAACCAGCTTTTCCCATTCATCCAGCGGGTAGATGACCAGGTTGCGGTCCAATCCGCGGGTGATGACCAGACCCTCTAACAGGGGCTTTCGAAACCTGGCCGGGATCGTCAGCCGGCCCTTGTCATCAATCGCGTGTTGATACTCGCCCAAGAACACCTGTTCTACTTCTCCCACCCGAGCCTGCCCTCACGACAGATTCGATCCCTTTTGTCCCACTCTCTCCCACTTGCTACCAAACCTTGCCACAGTATACCCCATTCCTCCCCCTTTGACCAGAGGATGCTGGAAAATTTAAGGTGGGTGGAATGGGAATTTGGTCATGGGGGACAGGCAAGGCAGTAAGCGAGAGAGCGGCAAAAGTAGAGGAAGGCAAGCGGCCGCATCTTCCGGGCCGAACACGCCGAGAACACCGGCTCTTTGACGCTACATGGGGAGCCGCCCGGTGCAGGGTCGCTCTCAAAGCTACCCTGGGGAAACCTCCCTACTTGGGCATCGCCATGAGGGCATCGTAGGCGGGGCGCACGCGGGTTTCAGGAAAGCCAGGATAGGTGATGGACCACCAATACTCTTCGCTCTCTGTGGTCCAATCGAACTTGGCAATGTACACCGCGGTCAAGAGTCCCGCCCAGGGCCAATTGTCGCGCGCATACTGGTAGGCCCGCACCAGATAGTCAGCCTGCTGCTCCTCGGAGACCGAGTGCCAGTGGTACGGGGAATCCGGCCGGGGATCGGTCGTCCAGCCCATCTCCAGGACAGCGACCTGCTTGTCCGCGTCCCCGTTGGCGACCATGATGGCGCGCATGTCCTCCACGTGGCGAAAGGCAAAGGTGCGATGTCCACCCCACCCCAAATCGGGATCGGCCGCATCATCGGGGCCAACTTCCGGCGGTGCCTTGTAGCCAGGAGCATTGAGTCCCAGAATGTCAAAATGGGGAGCTGCTCCGGCCGCGTACATTTCCTGGAGGAATCGGTCGTCAGGAATGGCATCGGGCAGGTCGATTCCGGTCGGCGCCAGTCCGGCGGAAATGACTACCGCATCCGGATCAGCCGTCTTGATACCAGAATGGCAGGCTGTGAGCAGCTCAACGTACTCGGCCGCGTTGGGCTCCCGCTCTCCCCATTCCCTGCTGAGGTTGGGCTCGTTCCACACCTGATAGGCGGGAATTCGGCCTCGATAGCGGTCGGCAAGAACATAACAAAAGTCGCGGAAATCAGTGATATCCTTGGGCGGACCATTGAGATAGAGTTCTGCTCCCGGACCCTGCGACCAGAAAGGTTGGCGATCTATCCGCACCAGCAGTTGAAGGCCGGCCTTTTCCACCTCTTCCACGACCAGATCGGCAAAGTACCAATCATAGGCCCCTTTCTCTATGCCTTCGATGTCACGCCAGGCAAAGCTCTGCTTGATCCAACCAAACCCCATCTCTTTCACCAGTTCAATGTCTCGCCGGCTGACTTGAGCCGGCTGCCACCAGAGAAACGCCTGAACGGCGAACGATGGAGTTGGGAGATGGAGCGGGCTCGGGTTCTCCCCTCCAGGATCCGTGGGGTCAGGGGTGGGAGACAGACTGGGGGGAATCGCCACCTGACAGGCAGAGAGCATCAGCATCCCCACCAGCAAGGCGATGGCGCCAGCTTTCGCAGACGCCCTGCACGGGCCCAGAAGATTCGGTGGAGCGGTCATGGAACTATGACTTGGCAATGCGGACCCAGACCACTCTGTCAGGGCTTGGGCATCGTCTCAAGTGCCTCAAACGCCGGCCTGGGGCTGCCGTCCAGATTCAGGATACTGTAGGGGACATTATCGTCCTCAGGTCCGAGCCCCTTGGGTCCATAGTCCAGATTCCACAAGAAGGTGAGCCAGGTAATCCCCCAATCCCTCTGCAGTTGATAGGCCTGTACAATCCAATCCGCCTGTTCTTGCTGGCTATTGTCATCTGCAAAGTCAAAACCTGGCGGGGTGCCGCCCCTTCCCTCGGTAGAGGCCCAACCGAATTCCGTAACGCAGAGCTGCTTTTCCCCAGCCATCATCTGAGAGTAGCCCATCAGGGTGCTCTTGAAGCTCCAACTGTGGTGGACATTTGCGAATGGTCCACGAAATCCGGCCGTGGCAGCCTGAGGGTCGTTGGGCGCATCTTCTGCCAACACATCGGGGCCGATATTGTACCCATTGTGGTGTGCACCGACGCAGTCAGCATAGCCCAGCATCCCGGCATCCAGCAACTGCTGAAAAAAGACAAAGTCATCAATGGCCGTTTCCCGGCCGTCCGGTTCCACCCAGCCGCCGGTCGGCGCCAGTGCACCGCTGATGACCACGATGCTCGGGTCTTTGCCCTTGATCGTTTCATGGGCCACTCGGAGCATCTCGGTGTACCGCTCCGCGCTCAACCCGTCTGGTGTTTGCCACTCCCGATCCAGGTTCTGTTCATTCCACACTTCGATTGCGCTGATCTGGCCGGGGTACTGATCGATGAGCTTGCCCAGAAAAGCGGCAAGCTGGCTCAGATCGTCTGGCGGTCCGTGAGTGTTGCCCAACGCCGGTCGCGACCATGCCGGGGCCGTGACGACACTGAGCATGACGCGGATGCGCCGCGTTTCGGCCGCCATCATGATCCCGTCCAGCAGCCCCCAGTTCAAATCACCGGGCGACTTTTCCAGTTCACCCCAGCGAACCTGCTGCTTGAGCCACCCCAATCCGAGCCGCTCCACCAGGCCCACAGTCGATTCCGGGTCACCCACCGAGCCATGAACCTGAATCCCGTAACCAAAAGCATCAAGAGGGACGACGACCGGGACCGGAGCGACGGCCGGCTGTTCATCGCCGGAAGCTCCGCCCGCAGGGGTAAGGGTTACGACCTGTGGCGCAGCCATCGTCGGAGCGGCAGTTGTGGATCCCGGTCCGGTCAGCGGGGACGCAGGAGCGGCTGTAGCCAAGGCCTTTTGGGTTGGCTGATCATCACCGGTGGCAATGATGATCGCACCGACAGTGCAAGCGACAATCAATGAACCGATGACCCAAGCAATGGCCAGGTTCCGGAGCCGCCGGTTCGCGGCCCCTTTTTCAGAGCTCGACATAAGTGGTCTCCATCGATTGCCCGGACACTATGCAGGCAGAGCGCACGGGTGCCAGGCGTACGTTCGCTGTTCCCTAACCGCCCATCGCTGCGGCCAGGGTGCTGCACGCGGGGCAGCTCCCATCCGGCCGGATGATGGCATAACCATCCTGAGGGTCATCGCCGTATCTGGAAAAGTCAAGATTCCAGATGACGATAGAGCGCACCATCCCGCTGGAGCGGCTGAGACTGACCGCCTCGGCCAGCCAAGCCGCCTGTTGAGCGTTGGTAATGCCCCGCGCCCAGGCGAACCAGTCAGAGAACGTGGGTACGCCTTCCTGCGAGGCATAGCCCATCTCTGTGTAAAAGAGCTTGCGCGAACCACCAAAGACACTGTAATACAACTGGGTCTGCGGCATAAAGTACCACGAGTGATGACCACCGCCTCCATCGGCCGGGTGACCGCTGGTCGCCGACGGGGAAGTCGCACCGGCATTGTGGTGAGCACCGATGTAATCCATGCAGTTGGCAGCGCCGGCATTGACCAAACCTTGGAGCCACGGCAGATCGTCGCAGCCGTTGGCACTGCAACCCCCGAAATAACCGGTTGGCGCGGGCGCCGCGCTGATCACCGCCGTGCCGGCGTTGGCATTCTTGATCGCGCTGTATGCCGCACACAACAACTGCGTGTAGGACGCCGGGTTTATCTGGCCGAGCGGCCACTCGTGGTCGATGTTGGGCTCGTTCCACACCTCGATTGCGTCCGCGCCCGCAGCAGCCATCCCCGCCACCCAGGCGCTATAGTCGCCATGAAAACCCGGCTGGTTGACCATCCCAGGCGAACCCAGTGCACTGAGCTGGACCTTGAATCCATTGCCATGGGCCGTGCTAACCATTCCCGACGCGTCTGCAGGATAGCGGACCTGCAGCTTGACCCAATTCATCCTGGCGGACGCCATCTGCCCCAGATAGTTCCACGAGCGGATGTGACCACCCAATTCAAAGCCCCCCGAGGGCGAAGGAGGCGGCGCCGGTGGTGGGGCCGGTGGGGCGGCGCCACCCTCTGGGGTGGGGGCCGGGGTGCTGGTTGGCGCCGGCGTTGGAGTGGGTACATCCTCCACCGGCCGATCTGCCAGGCTGATCTCAATGGTGCAAAGCGGACCGTAGACCCATCCCTGGGTACCATCCGGAGCGTTGATGCGCATCCAGGTGTTGTCCGGATTAACGGCCAGCACCTCCAGGGGCGTGCCATACACCAATTGCGCTATTTGCCGGAAACCGGTGCCGGGCCCCTCGCGAACATTGACGATCTCCCCGGCAATCACAGCATCGGCGTCCACCGGTTGCAGAGTTGGAGTTGGCGGCGATGACTCGCCGTCATCGGCGCTGGCTACTTGAGTTGGCGTCGCAGTCGGCTCCTCGGTGGCAGTCTGCGTGGGTTCTGGCGAAGGCGAGGGTGTGGCCGTGTTCTGCACGACGGCCACCTGGATCGCTCCCAGGTCAACCACCTGGCTCCCCACGGAAAGCTCGCTGTTGATGGTATAGGTACCTGGGGTGGCAACCGCGTGCCACGAAAAGTGCGGATCGCCCAGGTCTCCGGGCGCCTGGCTCAGTGCCTGATTGGACGCGTCCTGAACTATCCAAGCAAGAGACGGGGTCTGCAAAGCCGGGGCTACCTGCTTGGGTGCAGACAGGAATGATCGGAGAGCGGCGGCAAGCTCGCTTGCCATCCCGGATCCAGACAGGCCGCCAAGCACGGCTCCGCCCAGGTGGAAATCAGCCAGAACCCGGAGCTTTTGGTCGAGAGCGGCCGGGCCAGGCAGCCATGCAGTAACAACTCGACCATCCAACTCATATGTCAGGCGATAGGCTCCAGCAGACGGGTCTTCGGCGAACATTCCCGAGGGCAGCTCCACTACGACCTCGCTCCCCGGCTCCAGCGCACCCTCTCCCCCGCCAACCCTCGACAGCAAGGAATCAGCAGCAGCCAGCGCCTCGGTGGCGCTCATAGATGTAAAAGCCCCGTCGGCCAGGCGCACTCCAGTAGCATTGATGCCAGCCAGTAACTGGTAACGATTCACCTGGCTGACAGACCAGGTGAGCAACTGGTCCACCAGGCCGTTTTCGGCAAAGGCGGCGGGGTCCAGCGGCAGGCTGATCAACAGCCGGTCGGCAGCCGCCGCCAGCGCCGGCCACTCATAGCCGGCCGTCTCCCACTCGGATACCTGCCCCTGGAGCGCCACTTGGGTCGGCTCCGGCGCGGGCACGGTCACCACCAACTCGAGCCCTGCCGCGTGCAATCGCGCTGCAAGTTCGCCGACCAACGCGGTAAAGTCCTCCCGCTGGCCAGCCGTGACTCCCCGATAGTCCAGATTGAGACCGGCATACTCGCCGCTCATAGCCAGATCCGACAAGGCCAACGCGTGGCTGTGCCGCAGAGCCTCGTCAGAGAGCAACGCCTGCACCAAAGAAGCCTCGGTGGCGGTGCTGGCAGCGAACTGCACATAGCGAGCACCATCGCTCCCAAAAGCGGCGGTCTGACCCAGCAGCACACCGGCAGGCCCCAGGACCAAGCCGGCAGGGTACAACTCGTCGACCAGGCCCGCGGTCTCGGGGGGAAGGCGATCACCCTGCTCCGCACTCATGCCTATGACAGGCTCTTGAGCTCCCTCCTGCATCACGGCAACTGCCAGTGGCGCTCGGTTCAGATCAGCCTGGATACTGTCAGCAAGCCGGTCTATCTGGCTGGGCACCCACAACCACCGATCGCCGTCCCATGTATAGAGGCCCAGCAACCTGAGCGGTTCGGCATCGTTCGGAATGGCGATTTCTATACCCACCGGTATGTCGGCCGTCGCTTCCACCGCAATGCCGAATACAGGACCTTTTAAGACCAGATGCGCTGGCAGCGCCACCGCCGCATCGTGCCATTCGTCGGGGACTGCTTCACTCAGGAAATTGAGACGCGCAACAGATTCTACCTTGATGCGCACAGCATCGTCGAGAAACGCCGGATCCACGCTCAACTCTAGTCCATCAGGATGATCAACTTTCGGGTTTTCGGCAGTGAGTCGAGAAAAGCCAGTTTGAAACAGCCGCTTGCCAAGTGAAATGGGTGGCAAAAAGAGCCCACAAAGCACCAGAATTCCTATCGTCCCCCAAAGCAACCTTGGTGCCATTGTCGCACGCTTTCGGTTCTGCAATGGCTCTTCCATACCACCATCTCCTTTGCTCCTGAACCCTTGCCACTCACACAAAACGGCGGCCCAATACGCGACCGCCATTTCAGAGTACGGCGTGCTGCATCCCTCTCCTCTAGCCAGCAATTCTAGCATAGGGGCATCCTTTTGCCAAATAGCAGGCTGATCTTCACATGTTTTCGGAAAGCACGGATGTTGTCGGCAGAGGCGGAATACTCGGGGGAGGAGTGGTGGCCGCTCTGCGACCCCACTCACCCATCTCCCCTTCGCAGCCACCGACACGCGTCTGCGACACGGCGCTCGTGCCCCATTGTCCGAACTTGGGTCCAGAGTGTGGTGGCAATCTGGGCTTCGGACATGAGTTCGGACACAACCTGTTTTCGCGACCGTGTCAAGGGATTGGGGGGTGTGTGCAGGGCGCTTCGCGCCCTGCACACACCCCCCGCTTGCCCTTTTCAGGGCGGCCAGCAGGCGGAAAATGACGATTGTCCGAACTCTTGTCCGAACATCAGGGCAATACCTTGCGCGCACAGGTTGCTGCGGTATAATAGCCGGGTCATTCCAAGAGGAGGCTGCCTTGGGTTTTCGGGCGAGGTTGACCGTTGCACTGGTTTTGGGAGCACTGCTGACCGCCTGCGGGGAAACGCCACCCACTCAGTTCGCTGCCCCAACCCAGACAAGCGAATTGGCGCAGACGGCGACCAGACTCTCACCAACCGCGACGCGTGTCGCTCCTACACTCACGCCTTCTCCGGCGCCGACGCCGGAACCACCAGCTGCCGCCCGAATCAACGGAGAGATAATCACCCTGGAAGCGTACGAGAGGGAACTGGCGCGCTATGAGGCCGCTGAGCTGACCCTGGGGCGCGAACCCTCCGTCGAAGGAGATCCGGGCCAGGTCAAGGTCCTAGACGCACTCATCGAGCAGCTACTCATTGAGCAAGCAGCGGCGGCCGTTGGGATAGACATCAGCGAAGAGGATCTGAACACTGAACTGGACCGATTGGTTGAAGCCAGCGGGGGCAAAGAGAGTTTCACCCAGTGGCTCGAGATGAGCCTTTACTCCAGGGAAGAGTTCAGCGCTGCCCTATGCTCTGGGATGGCAACACAGGCGATGATGGAGCGCGTGACGGCCGCCATCCCCGATGTGGCTGAACAGGTGCACGCCCGTCATCTTGTGGTAGACTCGGTGGAAGCTGGAGAACTGGCACTGGCCTTGCTGCAGGACGGCACGAATTTTGCAACAGTAGCCACTGAGCACTCACTGGATGAGAGCACCAGAGTGAACGGCGGTGATTTGGGCTTTTTTCCACGCGGTTTGTTGCTCTCGCCGGAAGTGGAAGAGGTTGCTTTTTCACTAAAAGTGGGTACAACAAGTGAGTTATTCGGGAGCAGCTTTGGCTACCATATCGTTCAGGTCTTGGAAAAGGACTCGGCCCGGCCGCTGGCGCCTGAGGTACAACAGCGCCTGCGCACCGTGGCATTTGAGGGTTGGCTGGAACAGCTATGGGCGTCCGCAGAGATCGAACGCAACATTTAATTGGGAGGCATGGAGATGTCCGAACTAGACAATCATTATGAATTGGCTGATGAACCAAGCCGCGGGTTCAGTTTCTTCAATGTCCTCACGGTACTGGTGATGCTTTTTACCGCCCTGACGGCGGTATGTTTTGTCGGCATTTTCCTGATGCCCGGCCTCTTGCCCGAATCTTTCAGGCCGGCGGAGCCGCAGCTGATCAACACGGCCGCTCCGGCTCCGACCATGGTACCGTCTGCAACGTCGGTTGATCTCGCCGAGATCCCGCCAACCTGGACCCTTTCTCCCCCACCGTCGCCTATTGCAACTGCCACCCCTCGGGGCACGCCCACCAACACGCCGACACCTTCACTCACACCGACCTGGCACCCCACCAACACGCCGACGCCGACCAAGACTCCCACCAACACGCCAACGGTGACGCCGACCGCGGGGCCTTCCCCCACTCCCAGTCTGACGCGATCGGCTTTCCCCTTTACTCTCGATAGGAACAGCCCCCAGTACATACCGAATTTCGCCAACAACGCGGGCTGCAACTGGCTGGGCGTGGCAGGCCAGGTGTTTGACCTGGAGGGCAACCCGGTACCCTCGGGGGCATACATGATCTGGGTGACCGAGGGTGGTATCAACTACCAAACCTTCACCGGAGGCGCTCAGGCGTATGGGCCCGCTGGCTGGGAAGTGTACCTCCATGACCGGCCGCGGGTGGCTACTCATCGCATCCAGTTGTTCACTCCGAGCGGTACCCCGGTCTCGGAGGTGTTCGAGTTCTCCACCTGGGCGAGCTGCAGCCAGAACCTGGTCATCATCAACTTTGCCCAGAACCACTGAGCCGATGAGCCAACAGATTCAGACAGGTATCGCCGGTTTGGACGAGATGCTGACCGGCGGGTTCACGCCGGAATCCGCCAACCTCGTGTGGGGCGCTCCCGGCTGTGGCAAGACCACCCTGGGACTGGAGTTCCTCTATCGTGGAGCTCTACAGGGAAGCCGAGGTCTGTGGATCTCGTTTGAGGAATTCCCGCGCCTGCTGTACCGAGATGCGGCCGGGCTGGGTTGGGACCTCGAGTCGCTGGAGCAGGAGAACAAGCTGCAGCTAGCGTTTACCTCGCCTAACGTCTTTCTCAGGAACCTGGAAGCAGATGATAATCTACTGGATCGATTCCAGCCCGAGCGGGTTGTGGTGGATAGCATCTCCCACTTTCGGCGCATCACCCAGAACCCGCACGAGTTGCGACAGGTATTCCGTCAGGTAGTCAACAGACTAAAGAGGGCGGGCACGACCTCGCTCCTGATTGGCGAAAGCAGTCAGGCGGACTTTTGCCGGGTGGACAAGGGGCAGATCTCATTCCTGGTGGATTCCATTATCATGCTCAACTATGTGGAGATTGACAGTGAAATCCAGCGGGCGGTGGCGGTGCTCAAGAAGCGGGGCAGCGATCATGCAAGGGAGATACGCCGGTTTGAGATCCAGACCGGGGGAATTACAGTACTGGAGCAGTTCCACAGTCGTGACGCGATCCTGAGCGGCATTTCAAGGCGGACCGGATGACGCCCTGATGGGTACGCTCTACCTGGTCGGCACCCCGATCGGGAATCTGGAAGACATCTCCTTGCGTGCCCTTCGCACCCTGGGCGAGGTGCCGTTGGTGGCGGCCGAAGACACGCGGAGAACCGGCCGGCTGCTCGCCCACTATGAGATTCGCACCCCCTTAACCAGCTACCACGAACACAGCACGCTTAAGAAGCTGGGTGCGCTCCTGACCCACTTGGAGAGCAGCGACCTGGCGCTTGTCTCCGATGCCGGCATGCCCGGGCTATCTGATCCCGGATTCGAGTTGATCCGCGAGGCCATCGCCCGGGGCTATCCAATCGTCCCTATCCCCGGCCCCTCTGCAATAGTGAACGCGCTGGTCATCTCGGGTCTGCCCACGGCCGGGTTCGTCTATCTGGGGTTCCTTCCCCGTCATCGGGCCACGCGGCGCAAGTTGTTGGAGAGCGTGGCCCGCGAGAGGCGCACGTTGGTCGCATACGAATCCCCGCGCCGGCTGGTAAAGACGCTAGAGGATATCCAGAGTGCCCTGGGGGAGCGTCCGCTGGCAGTGGCGCGGGAACTGACCAAGCTGCACGAGCAAGTGCTCCGCGGGACGCCGGCCGAATTGCTGCGCCATTT
>WSZX01000365.1 GCA_013139935.1 Ardenticatenales bacterium | reverse complement strand
TGCTGCGGCGGGGTTACAGGACTGCCACGAAGGAATAGAGAGCGTATCGCAAAGCACTTGAAGGAATAACTTTCCGCTTTGCACTTGTTGAGAAATGACTTTCCGCTTTGAATGCGGAATCAGGTGTACTCTGCGTGCGCAAAAGCCCAAGTTGTTTTGAAAAAGTACCTTGGTGACAACTCTCAATCCGTCCCGTGCCCTTTGTCACTGGGCGCCGGCCGGGCATCATGTGACTATTTGTGGGAAGATGGTATCATCTGATGTTTCGCGCGCCCGTGGAGAAGGCTATCGGTTGGCGAGTGCGCCTGATGCGGCCGGCTCTGCATTCTGGTCCCAGGATATTCAACGCACTTGTGAAAACAGCTTCCCGTTTCGGATGGTGAATCAGGTGTACTCTGCGGCCACAAGAATGCCAAGTTGTTTTTGATCAAGTACAAAGGAGAGAGCAGTTCCCATGACAGAACGAAAAATGGTTACTATTGATGGCAATGAGGCTGCTGCCTATGTTGCTCACAAGGTCAGCGAGGTCATTGCGATTTATCCGATCACGCCGTCCAGCGACATGGGAGAGCATGCTGACGCCTGGTCGGCCGCCGGACAGACGAATATCTGGGGTACGATTCCGCTGGTGGTCGAAATGCAGTCCGAGGGCGGAGCCGCCGGTGCGCTGCATGGCGCGCTCCAGACGGGATCGCTGTGCACTACCTTCACTGCCTCCCAGGGCCTGCTGCTGATGCTCCCCAATATGTTCAAGATCGCCGGAGAGCTCACCCCGGTCGTCTTTCACGTATCCGCCCGCAGCGTGGCCGCCCAGGCCCTCTCGATCTTTGGCGAGCACAGCGACGTGATGGCCGCTCGGTCCACCGGATACGGTCTGCTGGCCAGCGCGTCGATTCAGGAGGTGATGGACCTGGCCCTGGTGGCGCACGCGGCGTCGCTAGAGGCGCGGGTCCCTTTCATTCATTTCTTTGACGGCTTTCGCAGCAGCCACGAGATCAACAAGATCGAGCAGCTTGGCATGGACGACATGCGGGCCATGATTGACGACGAGGCAGTGCTCGCTCATCGTGCCCGTGCCCTTAATCCCGAACGACCCGTGCTGCGGGGCACCGCCCAGAACCCTGATGTCTATTTCCAGGCCCGCGAGACGGTTAACCCTTTTTATCTGGCTGTCCCTGGTATCGTGCAGCGGGCGATGGACAGATTCGCCTCTATCGTCGGCCGCCAGTACAAGCTGTTTGACTATGTGGGTGCACCCGATGCGGAGAAGGTGATTGTGATCATGGGCTCGGCCGCTGAGGTAGCCCACGAAACCGCCGAGTACCTCAGTGCGGCCGGTGAAAAGGTGGGCGTTCTCATCGTTCGCCTATACCGTCCGTTCAGCGTCAAGCATTTTGTTGAGGCGCTGCCCGAGACGGTCAAGATCATCGCTGCGCTGGATCGTACCAAGGAACCGGGCAGCGTTGGCGAGCCGCTCTACCAGGATTGCGTGTCCTCCCTGGTCGAAACGAACCGCCAGGTCAAGGTCATCGGCGGCCGCTATGGCCTCTCTAGCAAAGAGTTTACTCCCGCCATGGTCAAGGGTATCTTTGAGGAGATGGACCGGGATGAGCCCAAGTGTCACTTTACTGTCGGCATCACCGATGACGTGACACACCTGAGTATTGCCTACGATCCTGCCTTTAACATCGAGCCGGACGATGTGGTCCGGGCGATGTTCTATGGATTGGGCGCCGACGGTACCGTTGGCGCTAATCAGAACAGCATCAAGATCATCGGAACCGAGACAGATAACTATGCCCAGGGCTATTTCGTCTATGACTCTAAGAAGGCCGGCGCTGTCACCGTTTCGCACCTGCGGTTTGGACCGCGCCCGATTCATCAAACCTGCTTGATCTCTCGGGCGAACTTTGTCGCGTGTCACCAGTTCTTCTTCCTGGAAAAGTACGACATGCTGGCCAATGCCGAGCAGGGCGCGACCTTTTTGCTCAACAGCAGCTACGGCCCGGAGGAGGTCTGGGACCGCTTGCCGCGCTCGGTCCAGCGGCAGATCATTGACCGAGACATCAAGTTCTATGTCATTGACGCGTACGACGTGGCGAGAGCGACGGGCATGGGGGTTCGCATCAACACGATCATGCAGACTTGCTTTTTTGCCATCTCTGGCGTTCTGCCCCGCGACGAGGCGGTGGCGGCAATCAAGGATGCTATCAAAAAGACCTACGGCAAGCGGGGCGAGGCAGTCGTGCAAAAGAACTATGCCGCGGTGGACCAGTCGTTGGCGAATCTGCATCGGGTGCAAGTGCCGGCCGTCGACAGCAGTAGCTTCGACCGGCCCCCGGCCGTTGCACAAGAGGCGCCCGAGTTTGTCCAGTACGTCACCGCCACCATCATGGAGCGGAAAGGTGATGAACTGCCGGTTTCCGCCATGCCGATCGACGGCACCTATCCCACAGCCACCACCCAATGGGAAAAGCGCAACATTGCGCTAGAGATCCCGGTATGGGATGCTGCGGTTTGTATCCAGTGCGGCAAGTGCGTGCTTGCCTGCCCGCATGCAACCATCCGCATGAAAGCGTACGACGCGGCGCTGTTGGCGGACGCGCCTGATACCTTCAAATCGGTCGATGCCAAGGGGCGGGAGTTCAAAGGACTACAGTACACCATCCAGGTGGCGCCGGAGGACTGTACCGGCTGCGGTGTATGCGTTTATGTCTGTCCCGCCAAGAACAAGCAGCAGCCGGATCTCAAGGCGCTCAACATGGCTCTCCAGCCTCCCCTGCGCTATGCCGAGCGGGAGAACTGGGAATTCTTCCTGGACCTGCCGGATTTCGATCGAACCCAACTGAAAACGGGGACCGTCAAGGGTTCCCAGTTCTTGCTGCCGCTGTTCGAGTTCTCCGGCGCGTGCGCGGGATGCGGCGAGACCCCCTATGTCAAGCTGGTCAGCCAGTTGTTTGGTGATCGGGCTATCATCGCCAACGCCACCGGGTGTTCCTCCATCTTTGGCGGCAACCTGCCTACTACACCGTGGGCAAAGGACCCGGACGGCCGGGGGCCCGCCTGGTCCAACAGCCTTTTTGAGGACAATGCCGAGTTTGGCTTTGGCTTCCGGTTGACCTTGGACAAGCAGCTAGAGTATGCGCGCGAACTGCTGATCAAACTGCGCAGCGTCATCGGCGCCGTACTGGTGGATGGCTTGCTCAACGCGCAGCAAAAGGGCGAGGCGGACATTGGCGAGCAGCGCGGCCGGGTGGCGCAGCTCAAAGAGCGATTGGCCGGCATCGTCACGCCAGAGGCGCGACAATTGCTCAGCGTGGCGGATGCGCTCGTCAAGCGATCTGTCTGGATCATGGGTGGGGATGGTTGGGCCTATGATATCGGGTTCGGTGGACTGGATCATGTGTTGGCCTCCGGCCGGAATGTCAACGTCCTGGTGCTGGACACTGAGGTCTACTCTAACACGGGCGGCCAGATGTCAAAGGCGACCCCCCGCGGCGCGGTGGCCAAGTTCGCCGCTGGCGGCAAACCCCTGGCCAAGAAGGACCTGGGCATGATGGCGATGACCTATGGCAACGTCTATGTGGCTCAGGTGGCGATGGGCTTTAGCGACAACCAGACGGTCAAGGCGATTATCGAGGCGGAAGCCTACGAGGGTCCGAGCTTGGTCATCGCCTATAGCCATTGCATCGCCCATGGCATCAACATGACCACCGCACTGGGGCAGCAAAAGGCAGCGGTAGAGTCCGGCCACTGGCCGCTCTACCGCTACAATCCTGAGCGGACCGAGCAGGGTCTCAATCCGCTCCAGTTGGACTCGAAAGCGCCCAAGATCCCGCTTGAACAATACGTCTATAATGAGACGCGCTTCAAGATGTTGACCCAGTCCAAGCCAGAGGCGGCCGCACAACTGCTAGAGTTGGCCCAGGGAGATGTGGTGCGCCGCTGGCGCATGTATGAGCAATTGGCGGCGATGGACTATAGCCTGACGACCGAGTAGGCCCAGCACCCTCCCGCTGGAGACAATAACGGGACGGCCGGTCCGATCCATCGGGCCGGGACGTCCCGTTTTCATAACTCCCCAGCGCTGTATCAAGACAATGAACCCACTATTAAAGCCCTCCCGCTTTGAATGCGGAATCAGGTGCACTCTGCGTCCGCGAAATATGAGTTGGTTCTGAAAAAGTACGAGGGGGGCCGGTGTCGTGCGCCGGTCGTCGGGAGAACCCGGGAAGGTGTCCCCGCCCCGACCCGCGATCAGCACGCGCCGGGCACCGGCTCGGCCCTTGTTCTGGGCGGCCCATATCCCGGTTCAGACGAGGGTTACCGGGACCGCCGGTAGACCAACATGCCCTCGCTGCCATAGATGTCGGTGGGATAGGTCCGCCATAGCTCGTAGGCCTCCCCGAACCGGCCGTCCAGCGCCAGCGTCCTGCGGCCGTAGACTTCGAGAATGACAATCACCTCCGGCTGTTCCGCCAGCACATAGTCGGCTGGCACCGCATAGTTGATGTCATAGGCCTCGGCCGGCAGTGGGTAATACTCTTGGGCCTGGGGAGAAACCAGGCCGACCAAGTCCAGAATCGGTGCGTTGGTGAACCAGCCGAGCGTGCCAATGTCCCCCGCCGCCAGGCGATCACCCGTGGCCGCCAGCGACTCTTTCAGGTCCAATGCCACCTGCCGGTACAACGTCTCCAGCTCGATCCAGGCCATCTCCGGGGCCGGCCGGTCCGGCGGTCCGGGTGGGTGCCGGGTCCAGGCGTTTCCGAGCGAAGCCACGGCGAGTACGGCCGCCAGGATCGTGATCCATCGCCGTGCCCTCTTGCCTGCCAGCTCGCCGGCCAGTGCCCGGACGCCCACCAGGATGCCCAGAAAAAAGAACGGCATCGGCGGGCTGAGGTACCAGCGGAAGATCAGCGGATTGGCGACGGAATAGACGGCGGCATAGAGTACCGGGTACAGGAACAGCGGCCACGTGCGGCCGTTCTTGCGGACGGAACTGAGACACCCAATGGCCAAGAGGGTGCCATAGAGGACAAGCCCGATGAGGACCCAGCCGCTGCCAAAGATGAGGTGCTCGTGGAATGGGGTGCCATAGTGCTGGAGCAGGCGGACCAGCGCCGCTTCCGCGGGAAGGCGGTAGGCGACGCTCTTGGCCGCCATGCT
>WSZX01000384.1 GCA_013139935.1 Ardenticatenales bacterium | reverse complement strand
GGTTTTGACAAGGATTTCCTGGGTCTGCTTACCGCCATCCCTGCCTTTGTCGGGCTCGTATTCGCCTTCCCCTCTGGCGCACTCTCCGATCGCTTCGGCCGGCGATCGGCAATGATCTGGGGAACCCTTCTTTCCTCTCTGGCCCTGGTCGGCGTGATCCTCCTCACCAACAAGGTGGGGCTGTGCGCGGCCGCGGCCCTCTCTGGCTGCGGCCGGACCCTGGTAATGGTCAGCAGCGCTCCCTTTCTGGCGGAGAACAGCACCGCCGAGGATCGCACCTCGCTGTTCAGCACCCATTTTGGCCTTCGAACTCTGGCCGGATTCGTGGGCAATCTCGTCGGTGGTTTCCTGCCTACGCTCTTTGCTCACCTGCTGGCGGCAGAGGCCGAAAGCGTAACTTCTTACCAGGGAGTTCTCTGGACAGTGTTCGCTCTCAACTTGGCTGCCCTGATTCCATTGAGCCGGATGCGCGAGGCAGAGCGCAAGAAACCGGCCTCGCCTGAACCCGGCCCCAACCCCTCGACCGGTATCCCTTTTGGCCTGGTGGGCAAGCTGCTACTCCCCAATGCGATCATCTCCATCGGCGCCGGCCTGTTGATCCCCTACCTCAACGTGTTCTTTAAAGAAAAGTTTGCGATTCCTGACGCAGCGCTGGGCACCGTGTTCTCCATCTCCTCCATCATGACCGGCGTGGCAACGCTGTCGGCGCCACTGCTTGCCCGGCGAATGGGTCATGTGCGAGCAATAGTGTTCTCCCAGCTAGCCTCCATCCCATTTCTGCTGGCCCTCGGCTTCTCACCGTGGTTGGGCGTGGCGGTGACCGCCTTTTGGGTCCGCGCAGCCCTGATGAACATGGGGAATCCGCTCTACTCCGCCTTTGCCATGGAGCAAGTAGATGAGGCCTCGCGCGCCCGTGTGAGTAGCCTGCTCGGAATGGGGTGGAACATCGGCTGGAGCGTGGGTCCGTATCTGAGTGGCTTGATGCAGATGAGAGTCGGATTCGGCCCCATTTTCCTGGTGACCACGGCCGCGTATGTCATCGGCGCTGCCACTGTCCATCTACTGTTTGCCAGGACTGACGCGCGCCCCGGAATCAGGGAACCGGAATAGGGGCATCAGATGGCCGGACCGCCCCTGCCGAAAGCGGACCCTCGCGGCGCTTGGAGAACGGCGGCCGGAACCCACCGGACCGTATCCGGGCAAAGAGGCGCCGGCGCACTAGCTCTTGACGATCCGCGTTTCCCCCATGCGACCGGCATCATAGCCCGGCAGCGCCAGGACCGCCGCTCGGAAAGCCTCGTCGGACAGCAATTCCAGCAGCGGCCGCAATAGATCGCTCTCGTAATGCTCGCGTGGGATCGCCAGATCATACCGCTCAAAGGCCAGCGTCACGAAATCCAGCCCCAGCGCACTCGCCGCAGCGCGGATTCCCAGCCCATAATCGGCCGTGCCGGAGGCGATGGCCGCCGCCACCGCCAGATGCGTGTACTCTTGGCGCTCATAGCCCGCAACTGAATCCCCGGCGATTCCTCGTCGCGCCAACTCATAGTCCAGCAGCACCCGCGTTCCCGCTCCGCGCTGCCGGTTGACGTAGCGCAGCTCGCCCTGCTGCAGGTCATCCCACCCAGAGAGCCCGGCCGGATTGCCCGCCGGGACCATGAAACCTTGCTCGCGCTCAACCAGCGTCACCAGCACCACCTCCCGGCCCGGAAGGTACCGGCTGACGTATGCCCGATTGTACTCTCCCGTCTCTGGATCGAGAAGATGGCAGCCGGCCACGTGCGCCTCACCGCGCCGTAGCGCCATCAACCCGCCCAGACTGCCGACATTGGCGCTTGTCAGCCGCATTCCAGGCGCGCGCTCGGCTAGAAACTGGGCCAGGAGGTCAACCGTCAAGTCATGGCTCCCAACTGCCACCACACTGTTGGCGATGGATCGGGAAGAGCGGTAAAGCTTCACTGTGACGATCTCACCCGCCTGCAACCCTTCAGAGAACCGCGGAATCAGCACGATTCCATCCGCTCTCACCAGCGAACTGATCGTGCCTGCACCGCGCCCCAGCGGCGTCGCCACCACACGCTTGCCCACCTGGCCCACCGCAACCCGCAGGAACTCGTCGTCCCCCATCGGAGAGAGTACCTGACGTGAGATAGCGGCCTCGATAGTCGGCCGCGGCTCGGACGGCCGCCCCAGCCAGCGCGCCAGTAGTGGCTCAACCAGGATCTCACCGGTCAGAGCAGCGCTGACCGGGTACCCTGGGACTCCGACAACTGGAACCTGATTCCCCGCTTTCCCATGGTTCCCTATCACGCCCAGTATCACCGGATGTCCCGGCCGCACGGCGACGCCGTGCACCAGCACTTTGCCCAGATCGGCCACCACCGGCGCTGTATAGTCCTCCGTCCCCGCGCTGGAACCGGCATTGACCAGCACCAGGTCGTGCGTCCCGGCCGCCTCCCTCACAGCCGCGCGGATGTCGTCAAAGCAGTCGGCCACGATAGGCCAACGCGTCACCTGTCCGCCCCACCCCTCCACCTGCGCCGCCAGCACCATGCTGTTGTACTCGACGATCTCGCCCGGCCTGACGGGCTCTTCCCGGTCGACCGGGACCAACTCGCTGCCGGTGGGAATAATCGCCACCCTTGGCTTGCGCCGCACGCAGACGGTGGAATGGCCCGACCCGGCGATGGCACCCAGGTCCACCGGGCGCAGAACGTGATTGGCCGGCAGGACCAGCTCGGTCGCCACCATATCCTCCCCCATCGGCCGGACGTGCTGCCATCTAGCCACCGAGGCGCGGATTTCGATCCTGCAGGTGGGACGCTCAAGGCTGGATCTTGGCCTGTCCTCATCATCCAGCAACTGGGCGTCCTCCACCATGATGATCGCATCCGCCCAGAGGGGCAGCGGCGCCCCGGTGTTCACCGCTTGTGCCGGCCGCGCCACGTCTTCCTCACCCTGACCGGTTACCGAGCCCACCAACTGCAACTGAACAGGCCGCGTTTCGGTCGCGCCGGCCGTATCCCCGGCACGAACCGCATAGCCGTCCATCGCGCTGGCATGATAGTGAGGCGAAGACATCCGGGCCCACACGGGCTCGGCCGTCACGCGCCCACACGCATCCGCCACCGGGATCGATTCGCCAGGGAGCGGTTCCCACCGCCCGCCCGCCTCCAATGCGCCGGTGAAGCGTGCCCAGGCTTCATCCAGGGGAATGTCATGTAGATACACGTCACGTTCTTCTTTCATCTTACGCCAGCCGTACCTTTACCCACTCACCCGCCATCAACCCGGCCGAGTCGAGCGGGATGACAAAGGTCCCGTCCGCCCGCACCAGGGTATAGATCAAGTTGCTCTTGCCAAAGATCGGTTCCGCCCATAGCTCGCCATCGCGTTCGATCAGTTTGGCTGCCACCCGATCTTCTCGACCAGGAGTTGCCGCTACATTGCGGGCCACGCGAGCCCGCACAACGGGTCGCCGCGGCGGACTGTCGCAGCCCAGCAACCGGTGTATCGTGGGGACCACCAACAGATCAAACAGATTCATGGCACTCACCGGATTGCCCGGCAGGCCAAAGGCGGCCTTTCCGTTGACGATCGCGCCGACGGTTGGCTTTCCCGGCCGCACGGCAACGCCGTGAAAGAGAATGCCTGGCTCGCCCAATCCTGCGATCACCCGCGAGGTGGCATCTCGCACACTCACCGACGAACCGGCCGAAAAGACCAGGAGATCGGCCTCCTCCATAGCACGCGTTGCCGCCGCCTCCAGCGCCCCGAACTCGTCTGGAATGATGCCATAAATGAGTGGCTCTGCGCCCGCTTGACGCGTCTGAGCAGCAGTGGTGTAACTGTTGATGTCACGGACCTGCCCCGGCCCAACCTCCTGGTCGGGCGGGACCACTTCATCGCCGGTGGAGACAAGGGCCACTCGCGGTTTTCGGGCAACGGGAACCTGCACTATCCCCATCGCCAGCAAGGCGCCCAGGTCTTGCGGCCGGAGCCAATGACCGTCAGGTAGGATTTCTTCGCCGGTCGTCACGTCTTCGCCGATCTGGATGACGTTCTCACCAACCGCCACCGCCTTGACGACCTCAATCTCCTCGTCACCAATCGGTAGGGTGTTCTCTACCTGCACCACCGCATCCGCCGTCTCCGGCAGTTCGCCGCCGGTATGAATCAGCGCCGCATCGCCAGATTCCAGCGCCACCGCGGCCAGCCGACCCATCTCCACTTCCCCCACCACTCGCAGAAAGGCCGGCAATGAGCCTCCAGCTCCGTAAGTATCGGCCGCCCGGACCGCATATCCGTCCATCGAACTGCGGCGAAAGGTCGGCAGCGGGTGTGGTGCAGCCAGCGAGGAGGCAGTGACCCTGTCCAACGCCTCTGCGGTGGGGATTGTCTCCGCCTCACGTTGTGGTCGAATGTGCTCAAGCATCAGAGCACGCGCCTCGGCCGGGGGCAGCACGTTGAAGAAGACGCTCATGACGCTCCTCTAGTCAGGTTCTTCAGCAGGGTAGCCAAATCGGCAGGGGGAATCACTGGCCAGCGGGCCACCTCCATGTTCTCCTCAATGTGCTCTCTGCTGCTCATGGCCACCAATGACGAGGCCAGCCCGGGCGTCGATCGGGCCCACTGGATGGCCGCCTGCGCATCGGTCCGCGCCGCTGGCACAGCCACCCGCATCTCCTCTGGCAAGTGCAAGGTCAGCTGGCCCTGCCACAATGTTTCGCCCCCAATCACCACGATCCCCAGCTCTTGCGCGGCCTCCAGCAGAGTCCTTTCTCGTCCAGACACGACCTGATTCTTGAACGTGGCGATCTCACGCTCCGCCAGGTTCAGAGGTGCGTGTACATAGCGAAAATGGTGATTATCGCCGCTGGCATCCCGGGCCAGTTCAACCAGGCGGGACAGAGAGAGATACGCCGAGTCACTGGGTGGCACGCGGAACCCATCCTGGGTCGATATCCCGTAACTCGCCAGCCGGTCGGTGCTGATCTGCGTCTCCAACTCTACAAAGGCCGCCAGCAGCCGGCGCTCGAATACCTCTGGACCCCGCTCCACCCGCTGCACCTCGGGGTTGTGAAAGTAGAAAATGTCCAACGCCCCCAATCCCAGGTTGGTGAGGCTCTGGCGGAACTGCATCCTCAGGTATCTGGGAGACATGCAGTGGTGCCATCCCTGTGCAAACTCATCGGCCGCCGCCATCTTCGCTTCTATCAGGTTCCGTCGGACATAGGTGGCAGCGTCGGTGGGGTACTCCCCCTCAAAGACGACCGAGCCCCCCCGGGCAGAGACGATGATCTCGTCCCGTGTGACGTGCCCCCTGGCAAACACCGCCGCCAGGGCTTGCCCCACAACTTGCTCGCTGCGCTGGCTGCGATGGGTGAGCGCGGTGTCGATATGATTGCAGCCCGCCTCCAGAGCGACCGTTAGGAGTTCCTTGTACTGCTCTCCGGCGTCACTTTCCCCGTTGCCCAGATAGATCCCCATCCCGATTGACGGAAACCAGAGATCATTGTAGAGCCGGAAATGGTCGGCATGCACTCGGCCACCACATCGCTCCCTGTAGCGTGCGGTACCTTCTGTCGTGGCATGCCTGGCCAGCGCAAACGAACCCCTGTCCATGTGCCAGCGTCAGCGATTCCGGATCGACCAATCAAAGCCGATCTCTGGATCGTCCCAGGGAATGCGCTCTTCGTCCGGATCGGCCCCGTCGTAAGAGTGGGTAACGTGATAAAACAATAGCACTGGCCGATTGCCCAACACCTGGTATCCATGCGCCACGCCCACCGGGATATAGATCGCTACCGGGTTATCCTCACCGGCATAGATCACCTGCGTTCGGCCGTGGGTAGGCGAAGCCGAGCGGGTGTCATACAGCACAACCCGAGCCATTCCTTCGGCCACATACCAGATGTCATCCTGGAGCTTGTGCCAGTGAAATGCCTTGATGACGCCGGGATAGGTCTTGGTGATGGATGTCTGCCCAAACCGGCGTAGCAACCCATCATCATCACGCAGAACCTCGCGAAAGTAGCCCCGGTCGTCCG
>WSZX01000059.1 GCA_013139935.1 Ardenticatenales bacterium | reverse complement strand
AACAAGCGCCGTACTCCTGCCCTACAACCTGAACGGCCCGTCCGGAACCCAGGGTGTCCGGTCGAGTCACTCTCGCGGCAGCATTATACCATAAGGAGTGAGTGCGGCAAGGCAACCGGCGGAGGGTGCGGGAAAACGGGTCGTCAGATCAAATGGGCGCTCTAGCGTTTTCCCTTTTGCAGTGCGGAATCGCAGAGGAAACGGCGTCTGGTCCGTTATTCGACACTCTCCTGTCACCGGTGAGGCGCGCCTACCCGGTGCAGAGTGTGTCACCGAGGTCAGACGACGAGCGCAGATTCGAATCCCGACACTGCCAAGGTGGATCCGTGCGAGGACGAGCAGAGGGTCATGCCGGAGAGTGGCGAGCGGAGCAGTTCAGCAGCTTGCCTGATCCGATCCTGGTCCCAACGGACGAGCCCCTCCATGCTGCCGCACCCATTGCTTCACCAGAGATTCGCAGCCAGCAGGGTCGTTGGCCATTTGCTCTGTAGTCAAGCGCAAGGCGGACGTTGGGCCTGGCTGGTTGCCCACTATGACCGAGACCATGCCTGCCACGCACGGGATTGCCAGGTCTACCCTGTATTCCGCCCCGGCCTCGTGGATCTGGTACCTACGCTCAGGGAGGATTCCTGCCTCACGGAGGGCATAGTAGAGCCGGTCAACGTAGGGTACCCCCTCCACAAACAGGTCGTTGATCTCGGTTGCGTCGATAAACCGGTCCCAGGTAGTGTGAATGAAGCTAATCCGACGCCATCGCAGGCTGACGATGGGGCG
This sequence comes from Ardenticatenales bacterium, assembly GCA_013139935.1. GTDB lineage: Bacteria > Chloroflexota > Anaerolineae > Promineifilales > UBA4811 > GLR113. The sequence continues at coordinate 4,145 of WSZX01000059.1, read as the reverse complement.
TTCCAGTTTCTGCAGCGGTCCCAACTGTATCCTGTAATAGACCTCCTCGGCGCGCGGGTGATCAGCTTCGTCTGGCAGCAGGTCACGGCGACGGGCCAGTTCGTGCCCCAAGTGCCGGCCGAAGTAATGGATCGCCCACTTTTGGGCACCAAACGCTCGGTTGAAGTAGAATGCCACATACTCGGCGTGAACTCCCTTTGGTACTCGTTTCTGCGGGATGCGATACCAGCCTTCATCACGAGCGATGGCGAAATCGCGTGGGGAGATTGCCACGGCTACTAGTACGCGGTCTTCTGGGTTCATGGGTATGCCTGGCTGACGCCGCTTGTCGGAGCACCTCCCCTAGGGCGGAGCGGGAGCGCTGCTGTGAGTTGATCGGATCCGGTTGCTGTTCCAGATTGCGTGCGAGTGATTATACAATCGCTGCAACCACTTGGCAATTGCAGACCTATGTAATAAAATGAATGTGATTACCATCGCGCCAGCCCAGGTGACGCACCATGAGTAGCGAATTCGCTCTATTTGAGGGTCTGATATCGACCGAGGACGGGGAACCAGTGGAGGTGACCAGGATCGGTGATACGCTCATATACGTGGTGCCCGATGCTGACTTTATGCGCCACATCGACTCGGCCGAGATCGATCGCCAGGTGCTGCGGATTCTCCGCGACCAACTGGAACCCCACCGGGACGTGGCGGTTGAGGCGGCGATGAAGATGATTGGCCGGGATGACCTGTTCACCAAGGCGATGATTGATGCCTCAATAGACAACATGGAGCAGCTATTGAAGCGGGGAATACCTGAGGGAATGCGCGCCTGGCTGGGGATGACAGGATTCAAGGTAATAGTGAACTACCGGGGCCAAGTGGTTCGAGTGGAGCAGCCAAAACAGACCGACCTTGGCGAATAACGGCCGGACCTTGCCCGCCACCGTGCAGAGAACGGGTGAAGCCGATCAGAGCTTCACCCGTTCTCCGCCCGCTGGTGAGCAGGGTCCGGTCATCCCGGTTTCAGTTGCTATTCAAAGATCCAGCGATCCAGGCTACGCTGCCAATTCACCAGTTCATCTTTCTCGAAAAAGAGGTCAATCTCAAACGCGGCTGACTCCGGGCCGTCGGACCCATGGACTATGTTCCGGCCCACCTCTAGCCCGAAATCGCCCCGGATGGTACCGGGTTCCGCCTCGGCCGGCCGGGTGGCCCCCAATGTCTTGCGAACAATCGAAATGGCGTTAGGGGCTTCCCACACCATTACTGCGACCGGGCCAGAGGTGACATACTCAAGGAGTGGTTCGTAGAATGGCTTGCCCTGGTGAATGGCGTAATGCCGGCTGGCGAGCTCTTTTGAGATCTGCATGAGCTTCAGGGCCACCAACCGGAGGCCCCGCCGCTCCAGGCGAGTGATGGTGGGGCCAATGAGCCCGCGTTGGACTCCATCTGGCTTGATGATAACGAGAGTCTGTTCCACAAATCCTCCTGATCCGTGGTTAGCAGTGGGGGGAGATAGCTACAGATGTGCCAGGGCTTGGCGATAGGCTTTCAGTGCCTTGCCGAGTTCACCTTGCTTCATGTGGGCATCGCCAAGGGTCCGGAGCGCCAGCGTGTTGGCAGGATTGGACGGTACAATGAGCTCCAGATCTTCCACCACATCGTCCAATTCCTGGCCAGCGGCCACGAGTGCACCGTATTCGAGCAGCGCATGGTTCAGGGCGTCATCATCCAGCAGAGCGCGAGCCAGCGCTAGCCTGGTGACATGGTCTCCCGGTTCGGCTGCGAGCTGGGCGCGAAACTCCGCCATGCCGGTGACGACTTGCGTCAGTTCGGGCACGGCCGGCTCATCCCCAGGAACCGCATCTGGCTCAGCGACCGGGGGCGGCTCCTCTTCGACGCGTGGCGCGGCCGGTTCCGGTGCTGCCTCCACCGCCTGGGGCACCTCTTGTTCTTCCACTAGGGGTTCGGCCACTTCCACCATCGGGGCAACCGGCTGAGGGACAGCCTCGGGAACCTCTGTCTCTTCAATTGGAAGTTCAGCTACCGGCTCAGGAGGCCCTTCTTTGATTTGAGGGGCAGCCGGTTCCGGTGCTGCCTCCACCACCCAGGGCACCTCTTGTTCTTCTACCAGGGGCTCGGCCATTTCTACCATCGGGGCAACCGGCTGAGGGGGAGCCTCGGCAAACTCTGTCTCTTCAACTGGAAGTTCAGCTACCGGCGGTAGAGGTCCTTCTTCGACCGCAGGGGGAGGCGGTTCCGGCACCTCTGCCGCGGCTGGCACAGGTGCTTCGGCGCGCAGCCATTCGGGCAGCCCTGGTTCCTCCACCACTGCGGCTGGTTCCCCAGTCTCTTCAGTCAGCCGCTCGAGCGGTTCCGGTTCCTCTGCCGCGGCTGGTACAGGTGCTTCGGCGCGCAGCCATTCGGGCAGCCCTGGTTCCTCTACCACTGCGGCTGGTTCGCCGGTTTCTTCAGTCAGCCGCTCGGGCGGTTCCGGTTCCTCTGCCGCGGCTGGTACAGGTGCTTCGGCGCGCAGCCATTCGGGCAGTTCTGGCTCCTCCGCCACAGGGGCGGGCTCAGGGGGCATGGGCTCTGTCTCTTCTTCCTTGGAGACACGTGCCTCCGCTGAGAGATCACGGAGCCATTCGGGAAGCTCCGGTTGATCAATGGCGCTGGCTGGCTCTGGTTCTTCCGGTGGAGGAGGTATGAGTTCGTCGGCGATTGGCGTCGCAGCTCTGTCTGCCGGGATGGGGAGTTCTGCCTCCAGCGCCCCGACGTCCGGCTGAGCGGGGACGGGGGGAGGTGTTACCTCTTCTGCACTCGCCGCCTGGCGTGACGCCAGTGCTTCCAGCCAAGCCATCGCTTCATCCACGTCTTCTGGCAGTTCGCCCAACTCTTCCAGGTTGGCGATGACGGCCGGCTCGGGCACTGGAAACGCTGGTCGGGTTACATCGTCAGCAGGGGCCATCTCGTCCAGCTCGGCTATTGGCTGGCTGGGGGGGAAGGCTTCGCCAGCAGCCTCTGCCAATGGCGGCTGCTCCACGGGGGCGCTTTGGCTAGTCGCCAGTTGCTCCAACCAAGCCAGTGCCGCGTCATCATCCTCCTCAGGAGCTTGATCGGTCCCCGTCACAGCCGCAACCGATTCAGCCTCTGGCTCCGTGGATTCATCTTGGACCATGGCGTCTGCAGGCAAGGTTGGCAGATCCGCGGCCGGAGCGACCTCGGCGGGGGAGACGGTGCCCGGTCGCTCCACCGTCTCTGGCATCAATGGCGGCTCAGGGAACGATGGCTCGGCGGTCTGAGTGTCATCGACCGGCTGGAGCCAATCCGGCAACTCATCGACAGGAGAGGGGATGTCCTCTGCAAGATCCGCCAACTCCTCGGCGAGAGGTGTTGGCGGTTGGGTCTGGTCGGGTTCTGTGCGCGGGGCTAGCTCTCTCAGCCAGTCGGGTATGTGCTCGGCAGGAGGAATCGGTGCCTGCTCCTTCCCCTGCAGTGTTGGCAGTTCCTCCGTTGGGGCACCTTGGTCGGCTGCAAGCCTTTCCAGCCATTCAAAGGCATCACCGGGATCTGAACTCGCCTCCCCGCTGTTCTCTTCGTCGCTTGAGGTATGGTGTTCCTGGTCGTTGTGCGCCATCATGGTTTCCTCATGTTTGGTCTTTGTGATGCAGTGCTCTCTTCCAGCTTGCCATCGGTTTCGCCGGGAATCGGAAGTTCATGCGGATCCCGGTCATGGGAGGGTCAGTCCCCTCGGTCCGCCGAGGGGGATATTGGGGTTCTGCGGCTCGGTCTTGTCCCGGACACAGTCCTGGACGAGGGCAGGCGCAAGCCTGCGGCCTCCAGCGGCTGGCCCACTGGGCTGTCCTCGCTACGTTGCCTGCGAGTCATCGGGTAGCTGGTCGATCGGCTCGACCGGATCGACGGGCTCTACCGCTTCCTCAGGCGGCTGCTTGGCTCCAGCGGGCGCTTTGGCTTCCTCGACATCCTGGAGGGTCTCGGGTGATTCATCCGCGGATTCGGCGGACGCTTCAGGTTGATCCGGTTGTTCCAGGAGTGCTGACTCGTCAGCAGGAGTCTCATCTTCCTGCATCTCTTGCGGCCGATCGGAAAGCTGGTCAGAAGGCTCGGCCGCATTGGTCAGTTCGGTTGGTCTCTCC
>WSZX01000118.1 GCA_013139935.1 Ardenticatenales bacterium | reverse complement strand
CAGGAGGGCGGTTGCACTCCTTCAAGGCTCAAGGCCGCAACAGAGTCGGGTCAGTTGATCGAAAACTCGGTGAGCGATACAATCTTTCCGCGTTCAACTGGTTGCAGGTGATGGACAGACCGACACGCGAGCTTCAGCTCAATACGCCGCTCCTGCCAATCCTGGTTGGCCTGGTGCTGGTAATGCAGTTAATCGACCCCTATCGAGGGTGGACCATCCTGCTGGTGGGACTCGGTGGGACCTGGCTGCTGAGCTATCTCTGGGCCAGGTCACTTGCGCGCGGGTTGAGACTCACTCGCGAAATGCGCTATGGCTGGGCACAGGTGGGCGACAAGCTGCAGGAACGCTTCACGCTGATCAATAAAGGCTGGGCGCCGGGCCTGTGGATCGAGATAGTGGATCACTCCACTCTGCCCGGCTACCGGGCCAGTTCGGTGAGAGCCGTAGGCGGAAACGGATCGACTCGCTGGTACACAGAGGGTACCTGCACCCTCCGGGGACTCTATACGCTGGGTCCCACAAGATTGGAGACAGGGGATCCCTTTGGACTGTACACGGTTTGGTTGAGCTCTCCCAGTTGGGTCGACCTGATGGTGATGCCCCCCATCGTGCCACTGCCCGCCATCAAAGTAGCACCAGGCGGTCGAGCCGGAGAGGGCCGCCCAACCCCACACGACTTGAAGCGCACGGTGAGTGCAGCCGGCGTTCGCGATTATTGCCCGGGCGACAGCCTGCATTTGATTCATTGGCCAACGTCGGCTCACCACGACTCGCTCCACGTGCGGCTCCTTGAAAGCACGCCGGCCGGCGATTGGTGGATCATCTTGGATATGAACCGGCAGATACAGGCGGGCGAGGGGCAGGATTCCTCAGCAGAGCACGGGGTCATCCTCGCCGCCTCGCTGGCGGACCGGGGGCTCCGGGCCGGCCGGTCGGTGGGCCTCATAGCCAACGGCGCGGAGTTGATCTGGCGTTCGCCCCAGCAGGGCGCCGGTCACCGGCTGGCCATCCTGCGCGCCCTGGCGTTGGTGGAACTGGGGAGCCGGCCGCTGGCCCAGGTCCTGGCGCGGATGCCCCACCGCTCGGGCCGATCGGCCAGCCTGATCATCATCACGTCGGACGTCGAGGGAGACTGGGCAGAGCCCCTACTGCCACTCATGCAGCGAGGCGCCGCCCCCACCGTCCTGCTGCTCGATCCCGTCTCTTTTGGCGGCAGTGGCGACGCTGCTGATCTGGGCGCGCTGCTCTCCAGAGCCGGAGTGACGCCCACGCTCATCACACGCGACCTGCTCAGCCGGCCAGAAGCCCGCCCCGGCCGGCGGGGACAGTGGGAGTGGAGAATGACCGGAACCGGTCGGGCGGTGCCTCTCCGCCGGCCGCGTGATACGACATGGAAGGAGCTGCCGTGATAGGCGCCCTGCTGTTTCGGATCGTCCGCCGGGCAGGAGCAGGCGCAGTCCTATCGCTGCTCCTGCTCCTGATAGCATCGAACAGTGTTGCAGCCGGGATGGCAGGTATCCTTCGCGGATTGGACGCCTTGCCGTTGCTGACCACAGCAACCTCCGCCTTGCTCATTGCCTGGCTGCTGGCCCGGTCGCCATTGCCGGTCTGGCTGGTGGGCGTCCTGGCACTATTGCTGGGAGTAATGATCGTATTCCTGCATATTGGGCACTTGAGTGGGATCCTAATGGAGTCTATCGGAGCGTTGGCCGGCGTCGGCGCTGAGACTTGGCGCGGGCTGCTGGCGGGCCATCCGGATGGGGTGTTGAACTGGCAACTGCCGGCGCAATCGCTGGTGGAACTGGGAGCCGCCGCTCAGACGCTCCTCGCCCGGATATGGAAGTGGTTGCTGGCGCTGGCCAGCAGCGAATCCCGCTACGACCCGATAGCGGCGGCACTGGCCTGGAATCTGATACTGTGGGCGGTTGTTGCCTGGGCAGCCGTCGCTGTGCGCCGGTACCGGCGCCCGTTGCTGGGCGTGGCTCCGGCCGGCGCTCTGTTGGTCTCCGCCCTCTCATACAGCCGGGGCAATCCCGCTAGCCTGCTGGCTCTGCTGATAACCACGTTGCCGCTCGTGGCCGTGGTCAGCCACAGCACCCGCCAGCATCGCTGGCGGGCGGACAGCATCGACTACCCCAGTGACACTGGTCTCGATCTGGCAGTGGCGGTGATCGGTTTGACACTCACCCTGGTGACCGCATCCATGCTGTCTCCCAACCTCTCCATCCGCCAAGCTGTGAACTCTGCGCGGCAGTTGCTTCAGGGGCCGGCCGACCAGGCCGAGCGAGTAGCCGGGTCGTTGGGGCTGCAGCGGCAATCTGTCAGCGCAACCGCGTTGGACAGAGCCCGCGCACCGGGCCTTCCGCGGCGCCATCTAATCGGGTCAGGGCCCGAGTTGTCAGAGCAGGTCGTTCTGCTCATCAGAACTGATCCCATGTCAACCGGGCCGCGGCCGCCCTACCACTGGCGGGCTCTGACCTACGACCAGTACACGGGAAGTGGCTGGTTCACCGGGCGGACCGAGACCTTTTCTTACAGTGCGACCGAGCCGGCCGGGCAGCCACCAGAAACAGCTCACCGGATCATTCACCAGGAGGTGCGAGTGGAGGAAGAGCCCGACGAGTTGCTGTACGCAACCGGCTCCTTACTGGCGGCCGATCACAGGTACTGGGTCAGTTGGCGAGTGCCCCCAGCGGCCGGAGCAGGCGACGCCTTCGGCGCAACCATCAGCGCAAGAAACTACCAGGTCGACTCGTGGATACCCAATGTCACCGAGTCGCAGTTGCGCGCTACCGGGTCAGACTATCCATCGTGGGTAGGCAGCCGCTACCTGGCGTTGCCCCGCAACGTTCCCGCTCGCGTGTATGCCTTGGCACGGAAACTCACGGCGACCGCTGCCACCGCCTTTGACCAGGCACAGGCAATTGAGAACCACCTGCGAACCTACACCTACTCACTGGATCTGCCCGATCCCCCTATCGGCCAGGACACAGTCGACTTCTTTCTCTTTGATCTGCAGCGAGGCTACTGCGACTATTACTCTACCGCCATGGTGGTCCTGGCGCGGGCAGCCGGTTTGCCGGCTCGTCTAGTGGTTGGTTATGCAAGTGGGGCCTATGATACAGTGACTGACCGCTACGTCGTCACCGAGGCCGACGCCCATTCGTGGGCTGAGATCTACTTCCCACCCTATGGTTGGGTAGAGTTCGAGCCTACTGCCGCCGCTCCCGCCATTGACCGCCCGGATGACATTCCCCTGGCTGACACTCCGGAATTGGCGGGGGAGGTGCGAGAGACCGGCGCTCTTGCCGGCTGGCTGACGCAGACTGCCCGTTCCTGGTGGCCCGTAGTTGCCCTCCCGATCGCGGCGACAATCGCCTGGCTCCTTTCCGACAGTTGGCGGCTGCGGCGGCTCTCCCCGTTGAGGGCTGAGGCCACCCTCTACCGTCGGCTCCTTCGCTTCGGCCAGCGGATGGCGGTGCCGGTGCGAGCGGCCGATACACCCTACGAGTTTGCCGCTTTGCTGATAGATCGGCTATCACAACTAGCTCAGGGACAACGCCGGCAGATAGCCATCGCTCCTGCCATAGACGATGCCACCGCGCTGACATGCCTCTACGTGCGCCAGCGCTACGGGCCCCACGCCCCCAGCGTCGCGGCACAGACTCGAGCCATTCAGACCTGGCGGCGGCTGCACTGGCGACTGTGGTTGGCGTGCGTATGGCACCTTCTCTCAAGGCAAGGCTGAAAGATGAGGGTGTTGAAAAAGGGGCTGCGGCGACGGGAGAGAGAGGAAGGGGTGGGGTTGGGGCGCAAAGGGCCCCAACCCCACCCCCTCCAGCTTTCTTTGTGCAGCAGCGGACCTGAAGAGGGGACGGCGCCTCGCTCGTTTTTCTACAAACTCAAAGATCACTTGATTCAACTTGTCTCCCCGAAGGGAATCCTGTGATTCCCGGTTCTCCCAGTGCCTCTTCTACATCCAGAATCAGCACCGTCTGCCCCTCACCAATGACCGTCGCCCCTACCAAGGCAGGTATGCTGCGCAGGGCAACCGGCACGGGCCTGGCGACAATCTCCTCGCGCCCCAACACCGCATCGACCCTTAGGCCCACCGCCTCGCCTTTGGGCCTCACAATCAGCGCATAGCGCGGGTTGGGGTCGGCATTGGGTACGTGGAGCAATCTGCTCATCCGGCGCAATGGCAGCATAGCATCGTCCACCATCATCACTTCCTTACCACCGATGCACTCGATCCGTGCCGGCTCGATTTCGAGGATGTGCTCCACCTGAGCGACCGGAAGCGCATACTGCTCCTCTCCCACCCGAACCAACATGGCATCCAGCAATGTCAGCATCACCGGCAGCCTGAGACGAAAGGTGCTTCCCTGGCCGACCTGCGTCTCAATCTCCAGCGTACCTCGCAGCGCCTCCACAGCCCGCTTGACCACAGTCATCCCCATTCCCCGCCCCGAGACAGCCGTCACTTCCCTGCTGGTGGAGAAACCAGGGTGGCAGAGTAGCTGCAGTATCTGCCCCGCGCTCATCTCTGCAACGGCTTCCTCCGTGATCAGCCCTTGTTCTACGGCAGCGGCCGCTATCTGCACACTGTCCATGCCCCGGCCGTCGTCCTCAAGCACAATGACCACGGATTCCCGTTCCCGCCGAGCGGTGAGACGCAGGCTCGCGGTGCGCGACTTGGCGGCCTTGGCGCGTTCGGCGGGCGTTTCCAACCCATGGTCAATCGCGTTCCGAATCAAGTGGACCAGCGGATCGTTAAGCGCTTCCAGCACCGAGCGGTCCATCTCTACCCTGCCCCCGCCAATGACAAACTGCGCTCTCTTGCCCTGTGCCTTGAGCAGGTCCCGTGTCATCCGCGGAAAACGATCAAACACCTGACTCACCGGCACCATTCGCATTCCCAGCACGGCGTTGCGAAGTCGAGTCAGCAGGCGATCATGGACTTGTATCGCATCGCTCAGAGCCACTAGCTCGTACCGCTGGCCCAGTCGGCTGAGCAAGCTTCGATGGATGACCATCTCTGAAACAACGTCGAGCAGAGAGTCCAAATAGTGCACGTCCACCCGCACAACCGATGTTGGAGGAGCCATCGGTTCGCCAGGCTCGTCTCCCGGCGGGGTCGGAAATGGGGCCACCTCCAGTTCCGATGGTGCTGGCGCCTTTAGCGCTCGCAGCCGCTCCAGCATGGAGGTGTCGGCCGTTGGTTCGCGATCAGCCGCCACGTCAGCCAGCAGTGCCTGCAGCCTGTCCAGGACATCAAACAGCAGATCGGTCAGCGGAGGGGTCAGGTGCCATCGTCCTCTCCTAAGCTTGTCCAGCGCGTCTTCAGTCGCGTGCGCAAGATCCCCCACGACGCTGTACCCCATCGTCGCCGCTCCTCCCTTGAGGGAATGGGCAGCACGAAACATCGCTTCCAAGGCTTGAACGTCATCGGGGTCCCTCTCCAGAGCCAACAGATTGGTGTTCAGCGTCTGCAGGTAGTTGTGGCCTTCCTCTACGAACAGGTCGCGAAACTCAGACAGGTCAAAATCAGTCATTGCGGCTTGACCTCGCCCGCGCAATGCCGCACCGCATCAACCAGGGCGGCCGGGATCTCCAAGAGAGGCAGCACCCGGTCCACCACGCCCTGGCCAATCGCTGACCCCGGCATTCCAAAGACAATCGAGGATTCTTCATCTTGGGCGATGGTGGCCCCACCGGCGCGCTTGATCTGAGCCAGACCATCACTGCCGTCCTTTCCCATTCCCGTGAGCACGATCCCGACACTCGACCGGCCGGCAACCAGGGCTACTGAGCTCATCAACACATCGGCCGAGGGTCGAACCGCGTTGACCGGGGGTGTCTCCTCCATGCGGAGGACCGGTCCGCGCCCCTCCTTGACCACCGCCATATGCACGCCTCCCGGTGCTACGTAGGCCACGCCCGATCTGATGGTTTCACCATCCCTCGCCTCTCTGACGTTAACCGGGCTGTGCCGATCCAACCGTTCGGCAAAGGTGGCGGTAAAACCGGCCGGCATGTGCTGCACTACCAATATGGCGGTCGGCAATCCGGATGGAAGTTGGCGGAAGATATGACCAAGCGTCTGGGGCCCCCCAGTGGAGGCGGCAATCGCCACCAGGCATAAACGTCCGCTCGGCGATTGGAATGCCGGCGGAAGCGGCGCACGAATAGACTCGGCCTCAATGGGCGCCGGATCCGCCAGGGAGGCCAATTTGACCTTGGCGATCAACTCATCGCGCACCTCATACAGGTCGATTGAGATGGGACCCGATGGTTTGGCGACGAAATCTATGGCCCCCAACTCTAACGCCCGCAGGGTAGCAGAAGCATCGCTAACCCCGCTGACCATCACCACCGGTGTTGGCCTCTGTTGCATGATGTGCTGCAACGCTGCCAGGCCATCCATGTTGGGCATGTCGATGTCCATGACGACCACGTGGGGCGACAGGCGCCCAACACACTCGATCGCTTGGCGCCCATCATCGGCCGTGCCCACCACGCGGATGCCTGGTTCGCTTTCCAGCAGCTTGGTGATGATCCGCTGCATGAGCGCCGAGTCATCCGCCACCAGCACATTGATGGTCACCGCCATATCATCCCCCCGTGCGCCCATGGCAGATCATCATCCGTTCGCCTCCGCCTGCCAGGCGCTCACCCCGGCGATCTGTTCCACAGTCAGCACCCGGCTCAGGTCAAGAATGACAACCGTTTGTCCGTCGTGCTGGGCAACGCCAAGGAGGTAGACCCCGTTCACGTCGGCCACCATCTCGGGCGGTGGCTGAATGATCTCCTTTGGCAGATGCAAGATATCCACGACCGCATCTACCAGCATCCCAATGATCTGAGACCCCACTTCGACCACCAGGATGCGAGCCGCATACACGTATTCTGCGACCGGCAATGCCAATCGCTTGTGCAGGTCAATGATCGGCACCGCCTGGCCGCGATAGGTTACTACCCCCTCCAGAAAGTGCGGTGCGTTGGGTACCCGAGTGATGGGTGTCAGACGAACTATGCGCAGAACCTGAAGAATGGGAACCGCAAAACGAGTTTCCCCGAGGCAGAATACCACATACTTATCATGAGCCGCAACCATGCTCGTGCCTTTTGTCTCGGGTGGAGACGGAAACCCAACATTCATGTGATGCTCTCCCCACCTGGCAGTGGTTTCCGCAGACTAGCGACCTGTTCGGCCAACACCCGGGCAGAGGCCGCCACCTGATCGATTGAGGCTACCTGTTCCTCAACCATAGCTGCAATCTCTTCGCTGTTTGATGCGCTCTGCTCGGCCACCGCAGCCATCTCGTTGACCGCCTTGACCATCTCCTTCGACGCTATCCTCTGCTCCTCGGTCTCGGCCGCGGTCTCTTTGGCCAACCCCACCACATCGGCCGCACCGCCCTGGACATTCCCCATCCCTGCCAGCACCTCCTCCAACTGGCGAGTAATTGCCCGACTCAGCGCCGCGATCTCCCCGGCCGAACCGGCCGAATGCAGCGCCAACCTGCGCACCTCGTCAGCAACAACGGCAAAACCAACGCCATGCTCGCCTGCCCGGGCCGCCTCGATCGAGGCATTCAGTGCCAACAGATTCGTCTGATCCGCGATCTTTTCCACCAGGGCCACAAACCGATCAATCTCTCTCAGTCGTTCGCCCAACGATGCAACCAGCTTGGCCGAGTCTTCTACCGCCACTTGGACCTCGATCGAAGCAGCATTGGTCTGCTCGGCGTTTTCCGCGATCCGGTGCGTGGCCGACGCCAATTGCGATGCCGCCGCGGCCGCCCCTTCTGCCCGGCGTGCCTGAATCTCAGCTCCATGCGCTGTATGGCCGGCAGCCTCGGCGATCTGCTGCACGACCGCCCGCATCTGCCCCGTCGTCGCTGCCAGTTCCTCGCTAGATGAAACGAGATGCTGTGCGGTCGCTGTGATCCGGCCGAGCAGATCGCGCAAGAACTCGACCATCCGATTAAAGGCATCGGCCAGCACGCCCATCTCGTCCCCGGAATTGACCTCCACTGCCACCTCCAGGTCACCCTGGCGGATGCTCTCGGCTGCCTCGCTGAGAAGGCGGATGGGTTCGATAATCGACCTGGCCGTGTGGGACCCCACGCCAAGAAACAGCGCCACCGCAATGATCAAGGCCGCCAGGATTGCCACGATCCCGGCCCTCTGCGCCCCGTCCACCCTCTCTCCTGCCCCGGCCAGTTCGCTCATGTGAACCGACACGTGCTCGTCCAGGACAACCTCCAGCTCGTTCATTTCCGAATGCATTTGGCGCCGGAGGCTCTTCGTGCCCTCCCGTGGCGCCCCGGCTCGCGTTTCCTCCAGCACTTGCTCGGCCAGGCTGATGATGCTCGCGGCTCGGTCCTCCATCTCCTGGGCTGCTCGACTTTCCTCATCGCCGATATCTGTCATGTGCACCCTGTGCTCGGCCATGTTCCCCCGAATCCGCTCAATATCCTCCAGGGCATCTTGCCGCTGTGCCCAGTCATTGGTGCTCACAAACTCGTCCACTTCTGTCAGAAGTGACGCAACCGAAACCTTCGTCTCGAGTATGGACAGCACACGCGGTATGATGTCCTTTTCCAGCATGGAGAATTCGTCGCGGATGGCGGTCTGAATGTACAGCGCGAACAAGCCCAGGGCACACGTGCCCAGGACAACGACCGACAATCCCAGCGTGAACCTTCTTCTCAAACCCATCCTTAATTGCGTGCGTTCCGGCGCCGGTTGGGTGACCTCGTCGTCCCCTGGCGAGAATGCGGCCGAGTTTCCGATCCGATTTGCCATTTCACTTCCTCCTGCTGACTCGGTGCGATGAGCCGAGTCAGGATTCGATCACGAGCGATGATGCGTGAGTGCTCTGGTACGAGCACCCGAACCAGGCCAGCCACTCTGTTCAGCGGCGGACGTCATCTCGAGCGCCGGTTTCGGGGCGAGCGCCACCGATGTAATCCTCTCCGTCACCGGCCTGCTCCTCTTGAAGCGGACTCGGGCCTCCCGGCTCAAAGCCGGTGCGCGGGCGATCGATCCCGCCAAACAGTCGGCCGGCCGGGCTGCGCAGATCGTGGGTGATCATCGAGTAAGAGTCAGTCCTGAGCACTTGCAGTTGCATCTGAGCAACAAGGCCTGCGCGATGTTTGATCGCCTGCTCCAGCCCGAACTGGAACTCGATGCGGTCGTCGCTCGCCGAGATATCTTGCTCTTCGATATAGCCGTCCGCCCCCTCCCGTACGGCAGCGACGGCTGATTTCACACGGCCAACCCCGGCGACCATGACGATGGCAGTGGTATCATTCTCGATTCGTGTCTGTTTGAGCACCTCTATGCCATCCATGTCTGGCATAGCCAGATCGAGCAGGATAAGGTCATACGGCGTTCCAGCCCTGGCACGCGCCAGCCGTTCCTGCCCGTCCGTGTCCTCATCTACCTGCGCGCCGCCAATCGTGAGCAGCTTCTTGAGGAAACCGCGAACAACAGAC
>WSZX01000424.1 GCA_013139935.1 Ardenticatenales bacterium | reverse complement strand
GCAAAAGCTATCCGGATCCTCCCGGTACCGGATCCAGCCATGGTCCACCGGCCCAATGATGCGATCGTCCACAATGCGACGGATCTCGAAATCGCCGGTGGCGGCGCAGATGATCAGCTCGCGCTGCCTCAGTCTATGCGACATGGTTGCACCCGGTCCGTCCGCGCATTATAATCGATGCGCACGTCAGGCGGCCCGGTGTTACGACGGGATGCGGCTCCATAAGCGGACGAGTGATACCATCTCCCAATTCACCCAACCTGTTCATTCGCGGCATGTGCCATCTCCGGGCTAAGCGCGGATGCCAACCCTGGCAACCTACTCTATGCGATGTGCGATTTCCCAGTGTACTAGAATCAGCGAGAGGAGCAACTCATGTTTGATGCATTCACACGACGAGAACTGGAGGGAATGCTGCGGGACGCTGCCCTGAACTGGCTGACGCACGACGGGCTCTGGTTCCTGGCGGCCGAGGAAGCGTATGGCACGCCGGCCGCCATTGAGCTGGACAAGAAAGCGTGGGAAACCTTTACCGTCATTGAGGCCAAGCGAATCATCAAGCGGCACGGCATCCAACCGGGCGGCGGCATCCCGGCATTGGCTCAGGCTCTCGACCGTCGGCTCTATGCCTTTATCAATCAGCAGGAGATTGTCGAGCAGAGCGACAAGCGGCTGATCTTTCGCATGACAAAGTGCCGGGTGCAGATGGCCCGCCAGCACAAAGGGCTGCCCGACTTTCATTGCAAGCCAGTTGGGATGGTCGAGTACACAGGCTTTGCCCGCACCATTGATCCCCGCATCCAGACCCACTGCATCGCTTGCCCGCCGGACCCTCATCCGGCCGAGTGGTTTTGCGCCTGGGAGTTCACTCTGGATGAGCAGGCTCAGGTTGAATGAGCGAACGTCACAATCAGAAGCGTTCTGAAGAGGGGGCGACCAAGATTCATTCCCCTGCCGCCGGTGCGGCCGTCGGCATTCAATGAGGGGGGTCGAAAGAGGGGCCGCGGTGGGAGGACAGAGCGGCCGGGATGGGCTTGGGGCTCAAACCTCTCCAAGCCCATCCCGGCCGGTTTTGCTCAATCCTCGCGGTACCGGAGAGGAACGGCGTCCTGTCCGTTTCTCGACACCCCCCTACGCCGGGGCCGGGGCCGGAGGCAGATCTAGCGTCGGCGTCGAGAGATCCGATGTATCGATCTCTGGAAACTCGGACAGCGAAGGCGCCGCCCCGGGCGGAGAAAGAGCCGGCGGCAGCCCGGATGCCATCAGTGATTCGAACTCTTTGGCGTCAACCGTCTCCACTTCCATCAGCTTCTGAGCCACGACTTCCAACTTGTCGCGATGCCGGGCAAGAACGTCCAGTGCTTTTTTGTGCGCCTCACCCACAATGCGGCGCACCTCGGCATCAATCTCTTCCGCGACAGCGTCCGAGTAATCTCTCTGCTCGCCGATCTCCCGGCCTAGGAACACCAACTCATCCTTCTGACCATAAACCAGCGGTCCAAGCTTCTCGGACATGCCATAGCGCGTGACCATGTTGCGCGCCGTTTTGGTCACCTTTTCCAGATCGTTGCCGGCGCCCGTGGTCACGTCGCCAAACACCAGTTCCTCGGCCGCTCGGCCGCCCAGGGCATAGGCCAGGTCATCCGCCAGTTTGGCCCGGTGCTGCAGATAGCGGTCCTCGACCGGCAACGCCATTGTGTAGCCAAGCCCCATCCCTCGCGGAACGATCGTCACCTTGGTGACTGGGTCACAGTTGGGGAGCATGTGCGCTACCACCGCATGGCCAGCCTCGTGATAGGCAACTATCTCCTTTTCTTCCGGGGAGAGCATACGGCTCTTGCGCTGCGGGCCGGCAATGACCCGCTCGACAGACTCCCGAATCTCGTCCATCCCGATGCTCTTCTTGCCTCGGCGAGCCGCCAGAATTGCGGCTTCATTGATGGTGCTCTCTATGTCGGCGCCAACAAAACCCGGCGTCAACCGAGCCAAGTCAGCCAGGTCAACATCGGCCGCCAGCGGTTTGCCGCGGACATGAACTCCGAAAATCGCCTCTCGGCCACGCAGGTCCGGCCCGTCGAGCACCACGCGCCGGTCAAAACGACCCGGCCGCAAGAGCGCCGGATCCAGAATGTCAGGCCGGTTGGTGGCGGCCAGCACGATGACGTTAGTGTCGGTATCAAACCCATCCATCTCGACCAGAATCTGGTTCAAGGTCTGCTCCCGTTCGTCGTGACTCCCGCCCAGTCCCGCACCCCGGTGGCGGCCAACCGCGTCGATCTCGTCCACAAAGACAATGCATGGACTGTGGCGCTTGGCCTGTTCAAAAAGGTCGCGAACCCGGCTGGCGCCGACTCCCACAAACATTTCTACGAATTCGGAACCAGAGATGCTGAAGAACGGCACGCCAGCTTCACCGGAAACCGCTTTTGCCATCAGTGTCTTGCCCGTTCCCGGCGCCCCGACCAGCAACACGCCCTTGGGAATCCTGGCTCCCAGACTCACAAATTTCTCCGGCTCTTGCAGGAATTCTACAACCTCCAGTAGTTCCTCCTTGGCTTCCACCAATCCAGCTACGTCTTCGAAGGTTATCTTGGGCTGGTCGCCGGACACCAGCCGCGCCCGGCTCTTGCCAAAGGAGAGCGCCTGGTTGTTGCTTCCCTGCGCCTGGCGCAACATGAAGAAAAAGATCCCAGCAAAAATCAGCGCCGGCAGGATCCAACTCAACATGGCGACAATGTTGGTCCAGTCGCTCGTCCTGTCAATCTGAATCCGGACCTTTTCCAAATCGCTCGGTTCGGTTCCGTACGTCGCTAGCAGCTCCTCCAGCGTTGTGCCCGCTTCCTTTTGCGATAGAATCTTGGTTCCATCATCCAAGAAGACAGCCAGTTCCCGGCCGTCATCGTCGACCACAATTTCGTCAACAGTACCGGCCTTGACTCTGGCCGCAAGCTCACTGATCGCCAACTCCTCAACCTGGGGTGTCTGCGATCTGTAGCTCCACAGAATCGCGACAATAGCCACCAGAATGAGCACGTACACAAACCCACTTCTCAGCTTTGTTGAT
>WSZX01000072.1 GCA_013139935.1 Ardenticatenales bacterium | reverse complement strand
CCGCCTGGGGTATCGCTGGAGAGACGTGCACACCGTGGAAGAGAGCTTCCTGGACAAGTTCGAGGAGGGCCGGCCGCTACACGTGCTGCTCAAATGCAGCGCCAGCCCGCATATCTATCGTATTGAGCGGGAGCAAAAGCGCTGGATCAAAGACATTCCCGCTTTTCAGGCCGAAGGACACGTCTGGGAAGATGTCCGTATTGTCTCCTGTGACTATTTGCGCCTGATCCCTGATGGCTTGTCCATCCCGCCCGATGCAGGGCCGCCGCCGCAGCCATAGTTGGGGATGATGGACTATTTCGCCGGCCTTGCCCGTACCGGCAATGTGGTTGATGATGTGACCAGATTTCTGGAGGCTGCCGGGCGGGTGGATACTCTGGCCCACTGCCGGGCGGTAGCGGTTCAGGCGGAGGAACTAGCTGTTCGTTACCAGGCCGATGTCGGCCGGTCCCGCCTGGCGGGCGTGTGCCACGATCTGGCGGCCGTGGTGCCCCGCGGGGAGGCGGTCGCTGTTGCCAGGGTGTTTGGCCTGACTCCTGATCCTGTCGAGCGGACGGCGCCGGTCCTGCTTCATGGCCCTATCGCCGCGGCCGTGCTCCACCGCAAGCTGGGTGTCATGGATTCGGACGTGCTTGACGCCGTCAAGTATCACACCACCAGCCGCGCCGGTGCCGCGCCGCTGGAGTTGATTCTCTTTGTGGCGGACAAGATCGCGCTGGATCCGGCCGCTCCCATACGAGATTTTGTTCCGGCGGTGCGAGCTGCGGCGAAAGAATCGCTGCAGGGGGCGGCATTTGTCTACCTCGATTGGGTGATAACGCATGCGGGGCGACTGGGATGGACGCTGCACCCTAATGTCCTGGCGGCGCGCGATGAGTTGCGGTGCTGACAGGCTAATCCGCTGGAACCCCTTTCTCCCCTCTCCCCCTGCCCGCTGCCATCGCGGCCCGCCAGTCCTGGGCTCGGCCGCTGGTCAGACGCCACCAGACACCCACAGGGTAGCCGATCATTTTGGCTGCATCCCCGACCAGCCTGATTATGGGGATCAGAGTCAGGGCCGCCAGCTTCTCCTTGAGCGAGACGGCTGCCAGGGCCGGCCAGAGATGCACCGCCGGACGGTGTGTATAGGCCGCGCCGCCGAGCAGGAACAGACCCCAGAACCAGCCGGAATGCGTGATCGCCAGCCAGATGATCAGCGGGATGCCCAGCAGGTAGGTTACATAGCGGATGGCGTGCCGCACTCGCCAGAGATCGGCCTTGCCGTCCCCACGGGCGTAGCGGTAGTACTGGGTGAAAAAGGAGCCCAGACTGCCTCTCGGGCGGAAATGGGCCACTGCATCGGGGACAAAGGTAAAGGGACCGTGCCGGTCCCGCAGCCGCATGTCAAAGATCAGGTCCTCGCAATAGTCCAGCCACTCTGGATACCCGCCCACTGCTTCCCAGGATTCTTTGAGAAAGGCGACCGAGCGACTGGAGGGGAGGAACGATTCCGGGTCTATTTCTGCTTTGTGGGGCAGCACGGTGGCGCCCATTGCAGTCTCGAAGAGGTTCTTTGGGTCGGGCAGGAAGAAACCAGCCGAAATGGCGCTCCCGGCCTGAATCGGGGCGACCAGCTTTGACAGCCAGTCGGGGGAGAGGTGGACACCGGCATCTGTAGTGGCGATGATGGGTCCGCTCGCCGCCCTGATGGCGACGTTGCGTCCTTCCGAGATGTTGCTCCCGGGTGCAGAGAGGATATTGAGCGGGAGCCGCCCGTTGCGAGCGTACTCGTGCAGGACGGCGAGGGTGTCGTCGGTCGAGCCGCCATCGGTGATCAGGACCTCATCCGGCAGCCGGCTTTGATGGGTCAGGGTATCGAGCAGAGTTCGTATACTTTCCCCTTCGTTGAGAACGGTGGTGATGACTGAAACGCGCATGACTGGTCCTCAGAGCCGGAGATAGAAGACGCCTCGTTCCGGGTTTGGCGCCAGTCGCAGCGCCCGCTGCCGGCTTTCGAGAGGCCGGGTGGGGATGACGGTTGTCTCTGATCTCGTGACCAAAGGTCTTTCTTGCTATGATATGCGCCTTGGTCCCAAAACGCAAGGTGGCAAGAGGGCGACTGGTGGAATAGAATACCAGTCCGGGACTGATTCTCTGTTGGCGGTTCACAACTATTGGAGGGAGTGAGCAGATGCCCAAGTGCCAATACTGCAGCCGGCCTGCCTGGTACCGGGTTCGGACCAGTGGTGAGTTCCTCTGCCCGGGCCACAGCCGGATCGAGGTGCGGGGTACACTCTGTAGCAGCCGGCGGCCGCCAGCGCTGCAGGTGTCGGCAGCGCGCAAGGCCGATGAGAAGGTCATCCTGATGATGTGGGACCGGTTTTGGGACGACGACGAGATGGACTGCTTCGGCAGCAGCTTCAAAGCGACCGAGGTCCCGGCGCTGTTGGCGCGGGACGGGGAGCGAACTGTGGGCATTCTGAGTTACGCCGTGCAGCGGGAAGAGGATGCGCTCAACATTGTGTCGCTCAGTGTGCTGCCCGAATACCAGGGCCGGGGAGCAGCCCGTGAGATGATCGCAGCGCTGGAAGATGAGGCGCTCCGCCTGGGGATGGGCCGGCTGATCGTTGCCACCTCCAACGACAATCCGTTGGCTCTGTACGCTTATCAACGGCTGGGGTTTCGGATCACGAGCATTCAGGTGGGCGTCATCGAGCCGGATCGTCCAGACGAAGCGCATCATGGATTTGCCGGTATCCCGGTCCGCGACGAGATACAGTTGGAGAAGCGGCTGTGACTGGCGGGTTGGACTGGCCTCATGGGCGGCGCGAGGCAAGGTGACGCTGGCCTGCGGCAGGTGCACCAGATGGGGGGTGTTTGACAAACTGGCGGCCGTGTGGCAGAATTGCGACACATTGAAGTAGCCCCCATAGCTCAGCGGATAGAGCGTTGGCCTCCGGAGCCAAAGGCCCGTGTTCGCGCCACGCTGGGGGTACTGATGTAGGATATCCGGATTCATTCCTCGTTCCCGCTGTTCAGCTCCACCATCGATCAGGTCTCAGATCCTCCTGGGATGATCTTTGCCAATGTCCGGCAACGATTTCCTGCGGCCGGCCAGAGCGGAGGCTGCGCGGCGGGCTCCCCGTCCGGGCACACGC
>WSZX01000270.1 GCA_013139935.1 Ardenticatenales bacterium | reverse complement strand
GATAGTGTGACTCGACCACGAAACATCGTCGTCGCCCAGAGTGGCGGCCCCACGCCGGTCATCAATGCCTCCCTGCGCGGAGTCATAGATGCCTGCAGCGCGTATCCTGATCTTTTTAGCGCCGTCTATGCCGGCCGTCACGGCATCGAAGGAG
The DNA here is from genome assembly GCA_013139935.1 of Ardenticatenales bacterium. GTDB lineage: Bacteria > Chloroflexota > Anaerolineae > Promineifilales > UBA4811 > GLR113. The sequence goes on along the minus strand of WSZX01000270.1, from coordinate 5,519 downwards.
TGCTCAAGGAAGAACTCCTTGACCTGTCGGCGCAGCCGGCCGAAGAGATCGCGCTTCTCAGCACCACGCCGGCCGCTGGCGCCATTGGCACCTGCCGCTACAAGCTCAAAGCGCACCAGGAAGAGGATTTCGAGCGCATCACTGAGGTTTTCAAGGCTCACCAGGTGGGTTATTTCTTCTACAACGGTGGGAACGATAGCATGGACACCGCCCATCAGGTGGCGCGGCTGGCGGCCGAACGGGGGCTCGATCTGGTTGCAGTGGGCGTACCCAAGACGATTGACAACGACGTGGGCGACGCCGAGTTCAAGCTGATTGACCACACTCCAGGTTATGGCAGCGTGGCCCGCTACTGGGCGTTGACGGTGCAGAATGCCAACCAGGAAAATTCCGGCAGTTGCCCAGCGGACCCGGTGCTGGTCATCCAGGCGATGGGGCGGAAGATTGGGTTTATCCCGGCCGCTGCTCGCCTCGCGGACCCGCAGCGAAAGATGCCGCTGCTGATTGCCCTGAAAGAATCAAATCTGACCCTGCCCGCACTTGCCGATGCGGTCAACGATATGCTGCACGCATGGCGTCGCTGCGTGTTGGTTGTCAGCGAGGGTTTTCCGGTGGGGGAGCTGGGTGAGCGCTCGGATAGCTTTGGGCACACGCAGTTCGGCTCCAGCCAGGCGACGGTAGCGCAGACCGTGGTCAACTATCTCAACGATGTCGGAATCGCCGCCCGCGGTTCGGCGCGGGGTAACGTCCCTGGAACTGATCAGCGGCACAATATGATCTATGCTTCCACGGTGGACCTGGAAGAGGCGTACCAGGTCGGCAAAAAGGCGGTGCAGATAGCGGTTGAGGATGGCTCTGGCTACATGTCCACCATCCTGCGCGAACCGGGCCCCATCTACAGCGTGCGCTACGACAAGGTGCCGCTAGAGTTGGTCGCCAACTCGGAGCGCTCCTTCCCCGAGGACTGGATCGCCGCCGGCCGGCTGGATGTCACCGACGACTTTATCCGTTATGCCCGGCCGCTAATCGGCGATAGTTGGCCCTCGATTCCGTTGGTGGACGGCCGGCAGCGCTTTGCCCAACTGCGCCCTGTCTATGCGGAGACCAGGCTGCCGGGCTACCTGCCCCAGGCTTTTCGGTAGGACTGCCGATCTCGCGGGACCGGCTTTGCCGTGAAAGGCCCGCCGACAAGGATGACAACTGAGGAGGGTTGTTGATGAATACACCTACATTGTTCACCTCGTTAACAGTGCGGGGATTGACTTTGCGCAATCGCATCGTCCTGTCTCCGATGTGCATGTACTCGGCTGGAGAGGATGGGCGGGCCACCGACTGGCACCTGGCCCACTACCTGGCGCGGGCAATGGGTGGCGTGGGCCTGCTACTCCTGGAGGCCACTGCCATAGAGCCGCGCGGCCGGATCAGCCAGAACGACCTGGGATTGTGGAGCGATGCGCAGATCGAGCCTCTGGCCCGCATCGTCCGGTTGGCACAAGCTGAGGGGGCGGCAATTGGGGTTCAGCTTGCCCACGCTGGACGCAAGGCGTGGAGCGCTGACAGAGCACACGGCCCGGAGCAGCCGGTTGCTCCGAGCCCGATTCCCTTTGATGATGGGTGGCGCCGGCCCCATCCGCTGACGATCGTTGAGATTGACGAGATCATTGCTGCCTGGCAGGCAGCGGCGGTGCGGGCGAGGACAGCCGGTTTCGATGTGATTGAGATACACGCGGCGCACGGCTATCTCAATCACCAGTTCCTCTCTCCCCTGGCCAACGAACGGACCGATGAGTATGGCGGTTCACTGACCAATCGGATGCGGCTCTTGCTGTGTGTGGTGAGAGCGGTCCGCCAGGTGTGGCCTTTGGACCGGCCGCTCCTGGTCCGTGTTTCCGTCACTGACTGGGCGGCCGGGGGTTTGACCGTGGAGGACCTGGTGGCTACTACCCGCGAACTCAAAGACTCCGGCGTGGACCTGATAGACTGCTCCTCAGGGGGAATTGGTCCGGCTGCGCCAGAGAGCGTGGGTCCCGGCTATCAGGTGCCTTTTGCAGCGCAGATCCGTTGCCAGGCAAAAGTGGCTACCGCTGCAGTGGGACTCATCACCACGGCCGAACTCGCTGACGAGATCGTGCGCAGCGGTCGGGCAGATCTGGTGGCTCTTGGCCGCGAGCTTCTTCGTCACCCACATTGGCCTCTTGACGCAGCCCGCTTGCTGAACGCCCCGGTAGATTGGCCCCATCAGTATCGCGGCGCGCGCCCTGAGTGAGGTTGTCCGCCCCTCAATGACGCAATCCCTTGCCGGTGCCTGCGGTTCTTGTTCCACACCGGCGGCGCTGCCACCGGGTATGCTGCCTCGCCCGTGATGCTGGTCTCTGACCGGTATCGTGGTGTCGTCAGTCTGTGACCGGAATCGAGTCGAGCGGGATATTCAGCTCTAGCGGGAGCAAGAACATCCACCCCTCCAGCCCGGTCGGAGTGAGCACCTTGATCCACGCCTCGCTGGCGGATTTCCCCAGGACCGCCAGCGGGGTCCGGCTCTCGACCTCGGCCAGGATCTCATAGCCGACGCCAGGTCCGCTCCGCAGGTTGGTAAGGGATCTTCCCACGGCCGCATCGGGTATTGGAGTAGCGGTGGCGGTGGCGGTCGCCGTCGGAAGTGGGGTGGCCGACGGAGTGCCCGTGGGCGGTCGGTGAGCCGTCGAAACCGGACGCGGGGTGGACACGACCACCGGTCGCCGGAGAGTGGCCACCTTGGTGGGAGAGGGAAGTTGCGACGGAGTTGGCTCTCTTGCCTGTGCCTCCATCGTGCCGAGTTCCTGGCTCTGTGCCGCGATGGTTGCATTCAGCGCGCCGACAGTGGCTTCCAGATCGGGCTCCTGCGCCTGGCACGCTGCCAGAACAGCCGCGAGAAGCAGGCCAAGAACTCCCCAGATCACGAATCGTCGCGCGAATCTCACCCCTGATCCCATATCCTCACTATGACTGACCCTGCAACCATCTTACCTGGCAATAACGGTGGTGTCAAATCCCTACTCCACCTGATCGATCCGCACCTGCCTCCCGGCTGCTATCTTGACCCCTGGCCATATCTTGACTCCTGGATACAGTCGGCACCCGGCCGCTATCTGCGCGTCGCTGCCAATCACCGCGCCCAGGGTAGCCCGGCCGGTATCATACGGGCCCCCGTTGATCATCGAGTGGACGCTTGGCGCCTCCTCGGGTCGCGTCAGCGTTCGCACATTGTCCCCAACCGCCGCGCCGTGGGCCAGAATGGTCTCCTCCAGGTGGCATCCACTCCCTATCTGGACGCCGTCCATTACCAGGCAGTTGATCAGGCTGGTCTCTACTCCCACCCGGCAGTTCTCCCCCAGCGTCGTCCAGGGGCCGAGGGTGCAGCCGGGCTCTACCACAGTTCCCGATCCAATGATCACCGCGCCTTTTATCGTGACCCCGGCTCGGGAATCGGACGCCAGTCCCCCGCTGCGCTCGAGCAAGAACCGGCTGGTCTCCAACAGCTTCCAAGGATAGCCCACCGGTAGCCAATATTCGCCTGTTCGCACCGCCTTGCACCGCTCTCCCCCGGGCAGGTGCTGGATGATGTCCACCACCTCGTACTCCCCGCGGGCCGATGCTTGCAGTTTGTCCAACACGGCAAAGACCTCCGGCTGAAGGACAAACGCTCCCGTATTGACCAGAGGGTTGCCGGACCACACCTCCGGTTTCTCGATGATCCGCGTGAGATAACCCTCCGGATCTAGCTCCAGCACCACAAATGGGCGTGGGTCGGGGACAGGTTGCCCCAATACAGCATACCGGTGGCAAGCCAGCCGGTTGAGGTCGTTCCGATGGATCAGATCATCACCGTTGAGCAAGAAAAAGCCATTCCGTACCCAGGGCCCAGCCTGGCGCAACGCGTGCCCGGTACCTCGTTGCTGATCCTGTATGCAATAGCTCAATCTGATGGAACGAAAACTTGATCCAAAAGCTTGCCTGATCTGCTCCCGCTTAAAGCCCACCACCAGGATCGCTTCAGCTACCAGTCCATCCAACTGTTCGAGTGTGTGTTGCAGGATGGGCTTGTTCAGCAGCGGAAGTAGCGGTTTGGGCCGGTGGATCGTGAGGGGGTGGGTGCGGGTAGATGCTCCGGCTACGAGGATGACAGCTTGTGTTGGTGGGTGCATACTTGATTCCTGGCCGACGAATCTCGAGTACGGTACTGGTGCCTTTCGCGGCTCATTGTAACGGGTGCGGCCAAGACCGTCAATGAGGGTGTCGAGAAACAGATAGAACCACGTTGCCTTTGCACTTCTCCTGCCCCCCCCCGCCAGCGGCGTCTCCTTTTTCCGCCTCCCGAGCACCAATTGCTCCCGCCGAATCCGCGTTGCGAAAAAGAAGGGGTGTTGGACGGCAGTAGCCCGTGACATCCCTCAAAATCTCTGCTCACGGGGCGCCCAAGTGGACATAAGGGCGCGGTTTTCGGACCTCGGTTGCCCTCAATTGTCTCGCGGCCGAAAGATGCTATAATACCGCCCTGTCTGGATTTTGATACCTGATCACCCGGCTTCAAGGGCCGGGCTTTGTTTGAGTGGCTGGAGGTAGCGGGTGAAACTGCACGAATACCAATCCAAGCGTCTCTTTGCCAAGTACGGCATCCCGATTCCCGCGGGGGACACCGCCACGACCCCGGCCGAGGCGCGCAAAGTGGCCGAGCGGTTGGGTGGACCGGTGGTTGTCAAGTGCCAGGTATTGGTCGGCGGTCGCGGAAAGGCCGGCGGCATCAAGCTGGCCGCGGATCCGGCAGAAGCAGAACGCGTGGCGGGCCAGATCCTGGGGATGGATGTCAAGGGGCTAGAGGTGCGGACCGTCCTCGTGGACGCGGCCGCCAACATTGCGACCGAGATATACCTCGGGATTGTCATTGACCGTGCCGCTCGCCGGCCGGTAATGATGGCTTCCGCTGAGGGCGGGGTCGAGATTGAGGAGGTGGCTCGCACCAACCCGGAAGCGATCGTCAAGGCGCCTATCGATCCGATTCTGGGCCTGCGCGAGTTCCAGACCCGCAATATTGCCCTCGGAATCGGGCTGGATAGGACGCACTGGCGGGCGTTCAACAAGATCGCGCAAGGTCTTGCTGGCTGCTTTGCGGCCAACGATGCGTCGCTGGCGGAGATCAACCCCCTCGTCATCACAGCTGATGGTCAATTGCTGGCGGTGGATGGAAAGATGCTCATCGATGACAGCGCCCTTTTCCGCCATCCTGAACTGGCCGAGATGCGCGATGTGGATGAGGAGACGCCGGCCGAAGCTCAGGCGCGCCAATTCGGCCTCAGCTACGTGGACTTGGATGGGGAGATCGGCTGCATGGTCAATGGCGCTGGCTTGGCCATGACCACCATGGACATCGTCAAGCTCTTTGGAGGCTCGCCCGCCAATTTCCTGGACATCGGCGGCGGCGCCAAGAGCGACAAGGTCGCTGCCGCGCTCCGCATCATTCTGGCCGATCCCAAGGTCAAGGTGGT
>WSZX01000188.1 GCA_013139935.1 Ardenticatenales bacterium | reverse complement strand
GAACTCTTGTCCGAACATCAGTCACCTCTCTCGGCGAGGAAACACGGGGATGAACACCGAGGCCACAGTCGATCGAAAGAGAAAGGTGGTGCTCGCGTGAGAACGGGGCTCGATAGGCATCATCACCACACTCGAGTCAGCGAATAGGGATTGCCAGCATTATGGCACGGCCCCCTCCCAAGGAACAGGCTAGCTCCACCGGGCGCCACTATTGCCCGCGATAGAGGCCATCTCTCTCTGGCGTTCCAGAGTTCTGCTCGTTTCCCGTCGTCCAGGGCCACCGACCTTCCGGCATGATCACCCTCACTGCCCGGTCGTAAAAAAAGTAGTCCCACGCCCAGTCGATCAGCACCATGAGCCGATTGCGAAAACCAACCAGTCGCATGAGGTGGATGGTCAGCCAGATCAGCCACCCCAGAAAACCCCTAAAGTGGAACCTGCCCAACTGCACGACGGCCGCGTTGCGACCAATCGTCGCCAGCGATCCAGGGTTACGGTACTCGAATTCCTCTGGCGGTTTGCCACCCAGCGCGCGGATGATGTTTCCGGCTGCTATGTTGGCCTGCTGCACCGCCACCGGGGCGACCATTGGCAGCGGTTCTCCGTCAATCTCCCAATAGGCGGCGTCCCCAATGGTATACACTTTAGGATAGGCAGGCAGTTGAAGCGTTGGTGCTACCACGACCCGCCCCAGGCTGGACTGCACGACACCGAGCGAGTTCGCCAAACGCACCGTGCGCGCCCCGGCCGCCCAAATCAACGTGCGCGCCGGGATCACTTCACCGCTCTTGAGAAAGAGCTCACGGCCATTGAAATCGGTCACGGTTGCGCCAAAGCGCACTTCGACATGTTTGCGCCATAACGTCTCGGCCGTGGCCTCGCGCAGCGTCTCTGGCATCCCAGCCAACAACCGATCAGATGCCTCTAGCAGGATCACGCGCAGGTCCTTGGGATTCAGCTCGGCAAAATCCTTCAACTGCGCCAGCCGGGTCAACTCCGCCAGCGCCCCAGCGCTCTCCACTCCGGTTGGCCCTCCACCAACCACCGCAAAGGTCAACATCGCCTGGCGTATTTCGGGGTTGCCCTCTTGCGCTGCCAACTCGAACATCCGCAGCACGTGGTTTCGAATGGCAACCGCATCATCCAGGTCCTTGAGGCCAAAACTATGGACTGCTATCGACTCCAGTCCATAGTAGTTGGTCTCTGCCCCAAAAGCTAGGATAAGGTAGTCATAATCTACCGTCCCAGTGGAGGTGATCAACCGACCCTCGGTCAATTCGACACCGGTCACCTCGGCCAGCCGGAACTCCAGGTTGCGCTGGTTGCGCAGGATGGCCCGCACCGGATACGCTATCTCTCCCGGAGCCAGACCGGCCGTGGCAACCTGGTAGAGCAAAGGCTGGAAGAGATGATAGTTGCGCCTATCCACCAGCACAACCTTCACCGGCGCACGGCTCAACGCCTGGGCAGCCCGCAGGCCGCCAAAGCCCGCACCAACAATGGCCACAACGGGCCGAGAATCTGCCATCAATAATCTCCCTCAGGCGATTCTACCAGAGAAGCATCAACCCAACTAGCGTGTGAGTGCAGACAAACCGTCGAGGCGCCGTTCCCTCTGCCGGTCCGCGCCGCAGAGGGAAATTGGCAGTGATCCGCGAAAAGGAGAATCGGATTTCGCCCGGCCGGTGTCACCCGGCGCCCATCTGACATCCGCACCCCCCCATTCTCAGGTCGCCGCCGGCCATTATCTTTGTATTCAACGCTTCGGTGGCCGCCTGGTGACCGCTCACCGCTGGGTGCGATGCATCGCATCCAGTGCGGTTCGATCCGCATCATTCCGTTCCCAGAACGATTTCGTAGGACAGATGAATGGCCCCGGTGGGGCAGTTCTCCTCGCACAATCCACAATAGGTACAGCCACCTCCCGGCACGAATTCCGGGCGCTGGTCGTTCATAACCAGCGCTCGGTCCGGGCACACTTGCACGCATTGCCCACAGCCAGTGCACAATCGGTACTCAAAGTCAGGAACTGGGATCCCCTCTGCCATGTTGTTCTCCAGTGGACAGGGCAAGATTATCCAGTATTATAATGGCGGTCGGTGCCGCACATCGTAGCCACTCAAGTCTCCAGCGATGCGAATCGGCACACGTGCCAGGGATTGACATTGCCATCTTCTCACGGCCACAGAATCCAATTGCTGCGCTCGGTCCCCTTTTTTGCCGAGTTGTCCTCCCAGGAGTTGACGGCCGTGGCCGGCCGGTTGGTCGAACGCAGACTGGGACCCGGGCAGATCAGCTTCCTCGAAGATGAGCCCTGCTCCGGTCTCTACCTGATCGTCAGTGGAGCGGCCAAGATATTTCGCACATCGGTCGGCGGACGCGAGCAGATCCTGGCGCTGCTCAACCCAGGTGACTCGTGCAATGAAGTACCGGTGGTCGATGGAGGAAGAAACCCGGCCAGTTTTGCGGCCGTGGAATCCACGGTGGTATGGATATGGAACTGCAAAGCAATCGACAGTTTGCGTCACGAGATTCCAGACCTGAACGAGGCCATTGTCCGCAGCCTGGCCGGCCGCTGCCGCGAGTTGGTGGACAAGGTCTATGCCCTCACTTTTTTGTCGGTGACCGGTCGCCTGGCGGGCTTTTTGCTCCAGCACGCCGATCCTCAGGCAGAGATCAGCCGGCGACGCTGGACCCAGGATGAGATGGCAGCGCACATTGGCACCGTCCGGGAGATGGTGGGGCGAGCGCTGCGCAACTTGGAGAGAGACGGGCTGATTCGATTCAACCGGCATCGGATCGAGATCGTCGATCGTGCCCGGCTTGACAGCCTGACTTGAACAAGATTTCCGGCAACGGCCGGCGGCGCCGAATGGAAACTCGGTCTAGCCAACGGCTACCATCCCATCGGGCGTAATGCGCTGCACCTGCTTGAATGGCTTGACCTGTTCTTCCACATTGTCCTTGAGCAGGTTGCCGGAGACGTGCATCAAGGTGTCGCCAAAGTCGGTATCCTTTCCCATGCTGGCCAGGCAGGGGTAGTGATGGTGCAGTAGGCCGGCCTTTTCGCCTGCATCATCGGCCGAGATACCCACCAGCCGCTCTGCCACGAACCGGGCGCAACCACATACCGCGTCGCGGCTGACTGTGGCTCCCGTGACGTGCCGCGTGTCCGGGTCCGCCGTCAGGCGCAGTTCGGGCTGCCCAAAGCGACGGGCAAACTCGACTATCAGTGGATGTGATACGTCGAGCTTCTGGCGGCGGGTAATCATAAAATGGGTTTCGGTGAGGGAGCATAGGGGTTTGGGCGTGGCGACGGCCACGTCCATTTCGGCCAACCAGCCACGCAGTTGGCGAGCCAGCCCTCGCGGCAACCAGACTTCATTGTCGATGGCCGCAATCACTGCCTGGGCCCCGATCATCCCGGCGATGTCCGGAAGCAACTCCGCCACGCCCTTGTGCTCGGCAAATGAGAGGATGAGATCAGCCGGCGGCAGCGAGTCGGGCAGATACTCTTCCGGATAATCAATCACGGGCGGCAGGACGGCCGGCGCCTTCCAGACGTCAATCTGCCACTCGGCCGGTCCATGGCTGCGGAGATTGTCCACGTGTCGCTGACCGTAATCACCGGAGATAATCGCCAGAATACGCATAACTTTGCTCCAGAAAGGGATGGGACGGAGCCAACCGCGGGTTGGCGCGGTTTCCACATCAGCGGAAACCCGCGTGCTTCGGCCTCCTGTCAAGCATCGTCCAACAATCGCCGTTCACCTTCCAGTTCCCGGATGCGGCTGATTTCCTGGGTCACTTCCATGGTTCCCCGGTAGTTCCCAGCCTCATCGCGGAGGGCAAAGTAGCGGATATAGATGTGCTTTTCTTTCATGTGAATCCAGAACTCGGCCGCGTCGCGCCGGCCGGCACGGAAATCATCCAGGATTCGCATCACCCGATGAATGCTGGCGGGAGGATGGCAGTTCTGCACTTTCCGGCCGATAATGGCAGACGAGCGGGGAAAGAGCACCTCCTTGCACTTTGAAAAGTAGCGAACCTCGTCGTTTTCGTCCACAAAGGTGATCTCTACCGGCAGGTGGGTCAGCAGCAGGTTGATCTGTTCCCCGGTGAGGGACCCGGTATCCAGGCGGATTTCCCCCACTGGCGCCAAGGTCAGCAATTCGCCGCGATCTGATTGGATTGATGCTGCTGGCGCCCAGCGAATGCCGGGCTCCACGTAGCAATAGCCAACATCGGCTTCCTGGTTGCGTAGCCCCACCCACTCCTCGTGACTCAGCTTCTGAATGGCGGTGGGGAAGAGAATGTTCTCTTCCTTGTAGAACATCTCACTGATGGCGGTTCTGAGACGCGCAAACAACTCGTCAGCCTGGGCGCCGAACCTGGCCGCGTCGTCGCCCGGACCGGTCATGAGCAAGGCGTCCAACGCCTTCCAGTCAGCGCGAATGTCATCGTGGATAGCCCACATCACCCTGGACGGGCCCGAGAAATCATGCTTTTCCAGGTAGGGGAAGAGAAGGTTCTCCTCGCGCAGGTAGTGTTTCTCGTACTCTCTCAGATGGGTCAACTCCTTGCGCGTCTTTGCCAGTTGGCCTTTGCCCGGTGCTTTCTTGAGGATCTCCAGCGCCTCGTGCAGGGCATCCAGGACTGTCGCGGCGGCTGCGTTCTCGGCCAAAAGAGTGTGGATCGGATGACCGGGGATCATCTCGGGCCGGGTCACTGCCTGCGCTTCCAGTGATTCGCGAAATACCGCTACGTGCACGTCGCACAGCCGCTTGACCTCCGTCTCTGGCATGCCTTCGGCTATCAAACTCTGCTCCATCTCGGCGATCTCGGCCGGGGTAATGTCACGAATCAACTCGGTAAAAGCCTCTTTGACATCAGCCACACTCTTGCCGGCATGCAGGTCGCGGATGACACTCTTCAAGGTTTCTTGTCGTTTGGCTCGATCCACAGAGTCACTCATCGTTTCATCTCCGCTTTCCCAAATCCCCCTGCCCCCGACCAGGCCGCCATCATCAACACCACGGTCCCCAACGTGTAGGGCGAGGCCGATTTGAACTATCCCAAGTCAAGCCTGGGTGATGGCCGAGCGATGCTGACCATCGCGATGGCTAGGTGACCCGTGAAATCAGCGCGATAGCCACCAGCACCAGCCCTTTAGTGGACCGGAATAGGTAGTGAAAGCGGTGGGTCATTTCACGCAAGATGCCAGTTTGCTCGGCACGCTGCCAACGATCAAGGTGCGATGCCCTGTGCTACGCATCCATCCTCAATCACTTGTCCTTCACTCACGCACTCTGCTTGGCAACCATGTGCTTCATAAAGCCCCAAGCAAAGGCCAGCGACATCAGCAGGAGCAGTGGGGCCAAGATGGCAAATACGACATCGGCGCTAAAGAACAGGAGCTGCCTACCGGTCTTGAGAAAGGCGAGCGCCATGCCACCGGCGTCGATCAACAGACCGCCCACAGCCACCCACACGAACGCACCGGGTGCCTTGTCTTGGCTGCTGGCCAGAAAGGGGACACCCAGGATGACAAGCCCCGCAACGGAGTGAAAGGCGACCAGCACTCCGGTTGCCAACCCCGCCGGGCTGCCGCCAAGGCGGGTGATTGCAATGGCAACCACGCCAACCAGCGCAAACGCCAGGTAATATCTCTCCAACCGGGGAACGAATTCGGCAACCAACCCCACTGAAATGCCCAGCGGGATGAGGGCGGCGACCATGATAACCAACGGGGATTCCAACGCGTCATAGCCAAAGGCAATCAGCAGCAGTCCAGCTACTAGAAGAACCCCGAACGCCACCATGTGGTAGATGTCATACGTGGCTTTGCCGTCCGAGCGGCGATAGTCCTCATAGAAACGAAACAGCAGATAGATGGCCACCAGCCCGGTGGCAAGCAGAGTAATGCGATCAAACAGATTCATGTATCACCCTCCCATTCCAAACAAACGGATACGATTGTAAGCCATTGTAGCACGGTAGCGGAGCGTAGCAAATGACTTTTGTCCTATTGGGGCAGGGTCAAGGGATTAGCAGGCAGCATTCGGCCTCGCTACTCGTTACCCAGGAGCAGGGCGGTCAGAATCAGGTTGTCGCTGGTCGCGGGATCAAAGGGCTTGCCAGACATGTGACCATATGCGGCAATGACGTCGAACCCGGCCAGACCGACCGCCTCGGCCAGTTCGCTGCTTGGCCACGGCCGCAGCCGTGTTGCCTCTACTACCTGCATCCATGCCCCCTCGCCATCGCGGCGCAGGGTAGCGACGTTGAATGTCAGCGTACCATCGGTGTTAAAGTCATAAAAACGGACAAACAGCCACTCCCGGCCGTCATCCCGGTGCGCCTGCGGCCCCATCCAACGGTTCCGGCCCGCCAGCACTGCGTCAAAGTTGCGGTTCTGGATCAGCAGCAGGCCGCCCGGGCGGAGGACGGCCGCGAAATCAGCCAGCGCCGCCCCCAGATCATTCTGGTTCAGCAGGTGAGGCAGGCTGCTGCCCAGGCACAACACGGCATCATATCCGCTTCCCACTTGCTGTGCCATTTGCCCAAACCCGGCCGCATAGAAGGGGATGTCCTCTTGGCCCACTGCGGCTGCGTTGGCACGCGCCCGCTCAATCATCCCCACACTCAGGTCAGCACCGGCCACCCGATAGCCATGTTCCGCCAGAGCAATGGCGTGCATCCCGGTCCCGCAGGCGACATCCAGGATCCGCTCCGCGTTGACGGCCGCCAACTGCAGCTCAATGTAGGGCAATTCATGTGCCAGCCGGTCGCTCCAGTCCACAAAACGATCGTAATCGTCGCTAAAGGCATCATAGAGGGGTGTGTCCATCACACCACCAACATCGCCATGCGGCGGGGAAATAGGCCCAGCCGGTCGCCGCCGTGGATGATGGTCTCCCCATGCTCGCCGCTGGCTGGCAGGCGCTCGACGGCCGTCTGGAAGCCGAGCCATGGGGCCATAGACGAGCCAGCCTTGAGCAGCTTGCCGTTGAGAAAAATCTGCGCCACCTCTTGGGGTGGAATACCAGCGTCCGTCAATGCCTGAGTCACGGTGGTTTCTCCGGCCACCGCAACCGTGACTGTCGTGTCCCGGTCAGCGCGCGGCTGATCCCCATAGCGGCGCAAATCCCCATACAGATGGATCCTGATCATGGGTTGGTTATCCATGCCGCCTATCCGTGAATGAGCCGGGGGATGCAGCGAGTGCAGACCCACAGGCTTTCCCCGGCCGAGCGGCAGGGGAGTAGGATGCGGCTGTCCTCGCCAGCCCCGCAGAGATGGCAA
>WSZX01000090.1 GCA_013139935.1 Ardenticatenales bacterium | reverse complement strand
ACCCGCTCCCCATGAAGCATGGTCGGTCCTTGCACCAGGCAGCGGTGCGGGTCACAAAGGATAATGCGAGCTCCCATCCGGATCAACTTGTCCACAAAATAGAGCCGGCTCTCGTACATCCACTCATGAAAGAGCACCGACCCCTCCGCTTGAGTGGCGATGACGATGGCAATACTCATCAAGTCAGGCGGAAAGCCCGGCCACGGGTGGTCTTTGATCTCCGGAATCATACCGCCCATATCTGGGGTAACGGCGAGTAGTTGCTCACCTGGAACCAGCACGTCGGTTCCCTCAATGCACATCTCCACGCCCAAACGCTCGAATACCAACTGGATCATAGGCAGATCCGCCACACCGGCATCCTGAATCCTCAGATCACCTGCGGTCACCGCACCAAGCCCAATGAAACTGCCCACTTCCATGTAATCAGTGCCGATGGTAAACTCGCCCCCGCCCAGTCGATCAACACCTTGGATGGTGAGCACATTGGAGCCAACCCCTTCAATATGTGCCCCGAGCAGCCCGAGAAAGGCACATAGGTCCTGCACATGGGGCTCGGAGGCGGCATTGCGAATGACGGTCGTCCCCTTGGCCAGGACGGCAGCCAGAACCGTGTTCTCCGTCCCGGTCACGCTGGCCTCGTCCAGAAGGATATCAGCCCCTTGCAGGCGATCGGCCGTCAGCCGCATCGTGTCATTAGTGGTGATGGTTGTCCCCATCGCCTGCAGAGCGAGGATGTGAGTATCCACGCGCCGCCGTCCGATCACATCGCCGCCAGGCATCGGAAGCGATGCCCGCCCCAGCCGAGCCAGCAGGGCTCCGGTCAGCACCAGTGACCCACGAATCTGGCCAAAGAGCTCAGGGTCGGGCTGGGCGGAGGCGATTGCTTTGGCCTGCAAGCGAAAGCTCCCAGGCGACTCCCGCTTGATGTCAACCCCCATATGGCGCAGTAACCGCCGAAAGGAGCGCACATCCTCGATCTCTGGGATGTTGTGCAATATGATCGGCTCCTCGGTGAGCAGGCAGGCCGCCAGGACCGGAAAGGCGGCGTTCTTGTTGCCGCTGGGCCTGACCGTGCCACTAAGAGGGTGGCCGCCCTCGATTATCAGTTGTTCCATCTACCTCACTTCCTTCAACAGCGTACGCGGGAGACTACAGGCTCCGCCTGCTGTCATTAGTTCCGTTTCCGGCCGGTCAGTACTACGGGATCCCCGGGCCGGAGCCCCAAGCAGACACCGGCACTATCCTCGCGAACTGCGATTTCCAGCAGGCCGCTGCTGCCAACCAAAGCAAGCGGCGCGCCCGGCGAGACTTCACCATACGTGCGGTGAAGCGGGAGCAGATGCTCCCGGCAAGCGACGGCTGCCGCCCCGGACAGAACGATAGGAGCCTCCTCGCCGCGAGCAAACGCCGGTATCAACTGCAAGTCATGGCCGGTCCACTCCAGGACGCCAATATTGGTGACAGCGTTCCCGAAACGGTCCAGGTAGAGCACCTCCCCGACCAACTCGTGGGGCGACCGTAGAGTAAGCGTCGGGAAGGAAAGCGATATCCAATCGGTGAGCTGCGGACCCAACTCCGTCAGAGCGACCCCCGCCGCCAGGTGAGCTGCCGCCGGGGAAAAGATGTCCCTCCCGTGAAACGTATGACTAGCGGCGTCGCCCAACCGGGGGGAGTGATGGTACGCTTCATTCTCCAATGCCACCACCTTCTGCTCGCTCCGTCCCCTCAAGACCAGCGAGAGGACTCCGTTGTCCGGCCCGACATAGTTCATCCCGCCAGCTCGCACCCCCAGCGGCCGGCGCATGGTCCCCACGCCTGGATCAACCACAACCAGGTGGGTCGTTCCTGCAGGGAAGAGCGGTGCCGCGTTGGACAGGCTGAACGCAGCCCGATACACATCGTGCCGGGGGATGTCGTGTGTAATGTCGACGGGCCAGACCTGGGGACAGATACTCAGCAGAACGCCCTTCATCGCGCCCACATATCCATCTGCAGTGCCGAAATCGGTGATCAGGGTAACAACCGGCCGTTTGATGTCCACGCCGACATTCTACTTGACGGCCAGGTGCACGTCAAATCCCATTGCGCGAGAGCATCAGAAGCATGTATCCAGCCCAGGCATCGAGGCAGAGGGCACAGGCGCGCGTGGCGCAGCGCGCACCCCCAGCCAGCGGCGATCTGAGGAAACAGCGCGCCCATGGCACCCCTGACGAATGACGGATTTCCCTTCCGCTCGCCCCCGTCGGTCGAAGGAGAGCCCACCGCTGGGGCTTGAGCGACCCACGGCAATCCAGGCGAGCGTCAAACTGGTCGAGGGGGAAGGATGGAATCTTTGACCTCGGCTTTGCCTGCGTTCCCGCGTCTTTTCGTTTACTCGCCGGCCGGCTCGCCCGGAAGGGGTTCGTCAGGCATATCCCCGGACGCTGATTCCAGCCGGTCGATGAGCTTCCGGAGTTCCGTGTTGACCCGGTCCAGGGCAGAGACCACATGAGGTCGCGCATCCCGCCACGTTTTCGCGCCCGCTGCACTCAGGGACTCGGCCGTCCTCTCCATCTCCTGGCGCGCCTGCTGCGCCTCGGGCAAAGCGCCCGCCTCTTCGATTGCCCGGCTTACCTTGCTGACCATCGCCTCCAGGCCGCTCTGCATTTCTTGCAGTTGCTGTTGGTCTTCGGCCCTCTTCCAGGCGGACCGGAAGGTCTCAGCCAAGCTCTCGCCCAACGTCTCCAGATGCCGGCCGACCTCACGCCAGGCCTCATCGGTAGTCCTTTTCTCGGTCATTGCACCACTCCTCATCGAAACAGTCCAAGAATCATCCCACGAGTAGCTAGAAACGATCCCTCGATAGTATCACAGCCGATCAACACACACAAATCGGGATTGTGTGCCGCTCATTCTCAGCAAGAAGCGTCTTGATCTCTGCCTCGGTCATAGCGGCAAGTCTGGCACATTCTGACAGAACCGTGAACAGCTACATTGTGTGATGTCCACAAACAGATAGAACGCCGTTCCCTCTACAGTTCCACGCAGCAAAGCGGATGATGGCAGGAGTGGGGTCGGAACGCAAGGTGGCCCACTCCCGCTCCTGAATCTCTCTACCCGGCGGCGTGCCCCCTCTTTCAACCCTCGGCGCGAGATTTCATCAGGTGTAGTTCAATCCATCATGAGACGGGAGCAGCCCAACCTGTTGCGACCACTCCATCCGAGCGGCCGTGAGCAGACCTTCCTGAACAGTGCAGGTACGCCACCGGAC
>WSZX01000054.1 GCA_013139935.1 Ardenticatenales bacterium | reverse complement strand
CCCCGGCCACCGCCACGCAGCCAAACCCGCTCACGGAAGAAGCGATGCCCGAGACTACCATCCCACTTGAGGGTCTCACGGGCGTGCCGGCCGGCACTGCCGTGCCAGCAGGCACGAGCGTCGCTATCCCACCGGCGGCTGCGGCGGCCGTGGCGGCCGCCAAAGAAGACCTGGCCAATTGGCTCGACGTGTCCGGCGAAGAGATCCTGGTGACGTCAATCGAAGCGGTGCAGTGGAGCGATAGCAGCCTGGGCTGCCCCCAGCCGGGCATGATGTACATGCAGGTCATCACCCCGGGCTTTCGCGTGATTTTGCAGGCGCAAGGGCAGGCCTACGAGTACCACACCGATCAGGGAAGAAACGTGGTGCGGTGTGAGGAAAAGTCCGTGCCCAACCGCCCTTCCCTCTCCGCCCCTTCGAGCTAACCCCGGGAATCCTAATCGACCGGGCAGAGAGGGTCCCACGCCGGTCGCCAGCACGCCACCGCCATCCTGAACCGCCGACGGTCGAGGCATGCTCTTGCCGATCTTGAACGGGTTCGACGCCCACTTTGCCGTCTTTTCCAGGCTTGGCCCTGTGGTACGCGCCGCCTCCACCCGCGCCTGGATGGCGGCCGAGGGCTGCCCGGCTCGCTCGTCTATCAGGCCCTACAGACTTTGGCCGGCCCTTTTCCATTGTCCTGGCGCCCAATCGCCGGGAAGCGCTGGTTCGTAAAGCGGCCCGCGTCCTGGGGCAGGACGGCTGTTGGCTCTTGAGCGAACCAGACCCAGCCGCGACGCCGGGGTATTGACTCTATCATTTCTTCCCGGCCGCCAGCTTTTCCCCCAGCTTGAACGCCTTCGCCATCACCGCCTCATTGTCGCGGATCTCGCCCGGGTTGCTGGCGCTGCCATAGACAAAGCCGGCGATCTCGGCGCCAATATAGCGAAATCCATCCTGGAACGTCCTGAACGCATTCACCGCGCCCGAGTCAAAGGGATCGCTGTCGCCATAGCTCATGACAATCCCGATCTTTTTCTTTCGCAGCGAATAGCCTCCCTCGTCGATAAGGGCATAACAACGGTCCATAAAGAGCTTGGTCTGGGCCGAGACGGTGAACCAATAGACCGGGCTGGCGATCACCAGCGCATCGGCATCCAGCAGCGCGCGATATATGATCTGCATATCGTCCTCGACGATGCAGCCAGCGTAGGCTTTGGTCTGGCATGCGTCACAGGCATCGCAGGCGTTGATCTCCATCTCGTGTAGATAAAAGCACTCTACCAGAGCCCCGGCCGCGACCTGGTCGGCCAATGCTGCGCTGTTGCCATTATTCCTGGGGCTGCCCTTGACGACCACGATACGTTTTCCTGACATCTGCCTCGCTCCGTTTCTATTCCTGTTCGCTGACCAGTAACGCGCCCGATTATAGCCCCGCCTGCTCCGACCGGCCAACGCGAGCTTTCCGCCACTTGTCGATCGTGTCAAGCCAAAAGTTAGAGAGTGTGGAAAAACAAGCGAGGCGCCGTCCCCTCTGCAGTTCCGCTGGAGTACGGGGAAAGCAGGCGGGGGTCCTTTGTTGGGATCCTCCAGTTGCCTTGAGCGTATGGCCGCACGACCTCGCTGGACCGATAGCTCCGGCAGCTGTCTGTGCCGGTGCGGCTTCTCCACCGTTGGGCCCATCAGCGCCAGCCCGACCGTAGGGAATGATTGTGGCCTGCCACACCCTGGGCTGTCCCCACCTGCGCCTCCCGCCCCCGGCCACCGCAACCCAGCCGCGACCGCCCCAGGAAGAGGCGACGCCCGAGGCTACCCTCCCGGTCAAGGGTCTCGCGTTCGTCTCTATCCCACCGGCGGCTGCAACGGGCGTGACGGCCGCCAAAGCAGACCTGGCCGATAGGCTAGGCATGGCCACGGAAGATATCCTGGTGATGTCAATCGATGCGGTGGAATGGAGCGATAGCAGCCGGACGTGATGTACATGCAGGTCATCACCCCGGGCTTTCGGGCGACATTGCAGGCGCGGCGAAATGCGGTGCTGTGTGACGGGAAGTTCGCGCCCAACCGCTGTACCCTCTCCGCCCCTTCGAGCTGACCCCGGGAATCGCAATCGACCTGAAGGGCAGTCCTACGAGGGCCACACCGATCAGGGCGGAGAGGGTCCGACCCCGGTCGCCAGCACGCGACCGCCAGTGTCGGCCGCCAGCGCCGGCGGTCGAGGTAGGCTTTTACCGATCTTGAACCGGCTCTCCAGGCTTGGCCCTGTCGTACGAGCCCCTCAGGCCCGGGCGGCCGCCTCGCGGTGCTCGCGGCACTCGCGGCACAGCCCGGGAAGGGAGAGGTGGCTCAGGTCGGTCTCAAAGCCGTACTGGTCCTCCAGGAATGCGGCCAGCGGGCCGGCCGGTTCCAGCTCGGCGCCGGTCACCTTGCCGCATGATCGGCACACCAGGTGAAGGTGAGGGCCCTCGACGCCCACGAGCCGGTACACCCGGTGCCCTTCCCCCCGGTCGACGCTGGCCACCAGCCCGAACTCTTGCAGCAGGTCCAGGGTCCGATAGACGGTCGAAATGTCCACCGCCGAGGAGATCTCACCCACCCGACCATAGATATCCTCGGCCGTACA
>WSZX01000505.1 GCA_013139935.1 Ardenticatenales bacterium | reverse complement strand
GCAATGGTCCAGGAGCAGGGGCGGGATCATCCGGCAACCGCCAACGGCCTTTACATGGGGATCAGCTTTGCGATAGGCGCCTTGGGTGCGCTTCTGCTGGGGTGGATAGGGGACCAAGTCGGCCTGCGCGTGGCCTTTTTCTGGAGCGCTCTGTTGTCCTTGTGTGCGGCGCCGGCCGTCTTTTTCCTGCCGGCCTGGTCCTCAGGCTCATCCGACGGGTGAAAAGTGCTCCCAGGTGCGCTGTAACCCATCGGCCAGCGGGATCGTCACCTGCCAGCCCAGGGCGCGCCGGGCCATGCTCACTTTCAACACTGAATCCCGGATGTCGCCCGGCCGGGGGTCGGCGTGTACGCGGGGAGCGCGGCCGTCGCTGATCAGGTCGAACAGCTCGATAATGGTGGACGCTGTGCCGCCGCCGGCATTGTATACTCCGGCCGGGGTGTCTGGCCCCAATGCCAGCAGATTGGCACGGGCTATGTCCTCTACGTACACGAAATCGCGCGTCTGAAGGCCATCGCCGTGAATGAGCGGCTGCTCCCCGTTGAGAATCTGGGTGACAAAAAGGCAGACCACCCCCGCTTCTCCCAGCGCATCCTGGCGCGGGCCATAGATGTTGGCATAGCGCAGCGCGACCGTCTCCAGCCCGAAGAGGTCGTGGTAGAGTCGCAGATAGCTCTCGGCCGTAAGCTTGGTCAGGCCGTAAGGGGATAGCGGCCGGGTGGCGGCTGTCTCCGGGATGGGGACGCGCTCCGGGTCCCCGTACACGGCGGCCGACGAGGCGAATACGAATCGGCCCACCCCGGAATGGCGACAGCATTCGAGCAGGTTGATCGTGCCCAGGATGTTGACCCGGCCGTCAATAAGCGGCTCTTGGATCGAACGGGGCACGCTTGGCTGGGCTGCCAGGTGCACCACGGCGTCGAACCGATCGGAGTGAAAGAGGGTTGCCAGCTCGGGATCGGCTATGTCCATCTCGACCAGCACTGCCTCCGGGTGGACGTTTTCCCGCCGTCCGGTAGATAGGTCATCGACTACTACCACCTCGTGCTCACGCGCTATCAGCAGATCGACGGTGTGAGAGCCGATAAACCCCGCTCCCCCGGTAACCAGTGTCCTCATCAGTTTCTCTCCCATTCGCTGCCGGCCGCAGGGTGCTTCCTCGATGCCGCTCGCCTGGCCGGGCAGGCGGATTATATCAGAGTTCAGTCGCTCTGGAGGGTATGGGAAACAAGGCCGGCCGCGATGGGAGAGAGCGGCAGGGGTGGCGAAGGGGCCGATATACCGCCCCTTCGCCACCCCTGCCACCTTCCCTCACCTGGACTGCCCGCAGGCGTAAGTGTGTGCAGTAGGGTAACTGTAGAGGGGACGGCGCCTCGCTTGTTGTTCTGCACGCTCCTTCTGGAGGGTGTTGAAAAAGGGGTTGCGGCGGCGGGAGAGAGAGTCAGGGGTGGGGTTGGAAGCTGGAGCGACGTGTATTACAATAGGTTTGGGAGGTACACATGAGCACTCGCACGGTATCAGCGACGCTGGTTTCGATGGCGCTGGGATGCGTCATGGGACTGACCGGCTGTTCTCGCGCGCCGGCCGCGCCGCCAGCGGCGACACCGGCCGTGACGCCGGCCGCAACCGCGATCTCGGAGGGCGAGACGCCTGGCGCAGCCCCAACGGCGCAGGACGGAACGTCCGCCGTACCCACGTCCCCGCCAACCCGGATAGAGGCGGCTCCGACCGAGGAGCCTGCCTTTGTGCAGGCTCGCGAGGCCATGGTGGTGCAGCAGATCGAGCGGCGGGGCGTATCAAACCCGGCCGTCCTTCATGCGATGCGGGCGGTGGCACGCCACCGCTTTGTGCCCGAGGACTATGTGGGACAGGCATACAACGATCACCCGCTCCCCATCGGCTATGGCCAGACCATCTCGCAACCCTATATCGTCGCCTGGATGACCGAACTGCTGGAACTAGAGTCCGACTATCGCGTGTTGGAGCTCGGTACCGGCTCTGGCTACCAGGCCGCGGTTCTTGCAGAGATCGTTGCCGAGGTCTATACCATTGAGATCGTCCCTGAATTGGAGGAATCGGCCAGAATCCGATTGAGGGAACTGGGGTACGAGAATATCCAGGTGCTCAGGGCGGATGGTTACTGGGGATGGCCGGAGCATGCTCCATTTGACGCCATCATTGTCACTGCTGCGCCGGATCACGTGCCGCTGGCGCTGGCGCAGCAGCTCGAGGAAGGCGCCCACCTGGTCATTCCCATTGGCCCGCCGGGAGGCTACCAGTCGCTATGGCAGTTCACCCACGCGGACGGCGAGTTGAGCGCCCGGGAGATCTCCGGCGTCCGTTTTGTCCCCTTTACGCGGGAGGAGTAGTTCCCGGTGTCAAGACCCCCAGGCGCACGACCAACCAGGCCCCGGCGTATGCTCCTGCCCCCAGCCATAGCACTCCCTGGAATCCGATCGAGAGCGCGAGCAGCGCCGCCAGGATACTGGCAACGACCGACGCGCACCCGTTGATGGCCCACGCCCAGGGAACGAGTGTGCTGCTGGCTCCACCTGGGCCGGGCCAGCGCGATCGTGATTCCAGCAGCATCAGTCCTCGCGCAAAGGGTACGCCCATCAGGATGCTCTACGGCGCGAGCGCCGGAAAGGTCAGCGCCAGCCGTGCCGCCAGAGGCCATCCCAACGCCCAGCGGAACATGATCCTCAATAGCGGCAGATAGATCAC
>WSZX01000246.1 GCA_013139935.1 Ardenticatenales bacterium | reverse complement strand
TCTACACTTCCTTGAATGATCGCGTAAACCGTCCTCGATTCTACCGGTGTCGCTGGGCCATGTCAATGTGGCAATGTGCGGGGGTAGAACAACAAATGAGGCACCGTCCCATCTGCACTTCCGCTGCTGCACACCCCTGCCTCTCTCTCCCATCGCCGCGGCCCCTTCTTCAACACCCTCCAAGCTTGGCTTGGGACACGGGTTTTTTCGGGAAAATGGTTTTGTCGGCACAGACGGGTCTCATGGGGGAGTGTGGGCCGCAAAGCAAACCACGCTGCCGCCTTGCTCACTCTTGTGGCTGTCCCGATCGGTGCCCTGCCCGAGTGTCGGGACTCGCGTGCGAACTGTGGTTTCTGAGGTTGCACGTGGATGCAAACACCGTATAATAGGAGGGGAATAGCTGACTGAGCGGGGAGGATTGGATGGCCGATGAAAGCGGAAGCCCGATCCGCATTCTGATTGTGGATGACAATCGAATCACCAGGGAGAACATTGCGCGCCTGCTTGATTTTGAGGCGGATCTCCAGGTGATAGGAGAGGCAGAGGACGGCCGCGAAGGGGTTCGCATGGCGCACGAACTCCAGCCGGGGGTGGTTCTGATGGACATCAACATGCCCGATATGGATGGCATTGAGGCATGCCGTCAGATATGTCTGTCGTCCCCTCGTAGCCGCGTAATGATGATGTCGGTGCAGGGCGACATGGAATATCTCAGGGGGGCGATGAGCGCTGGCGCGCGAGAGTTCCTCATAAAGCCCTTTGACTATGACGAGCTTACCCATACGATTCGCAAGGTATTCGCAGCCGACCCTTCCCCGGTTGAGCGGGCCGTGCTGGCCGCCCAGGAGATGGCGGCCCGGACGCCTGCAGAGGCGGGAGTCGGGCACAGGGTGGTGCAGGGGATCATCGTGGCGGTCTTTGGCCCCAAGGGAGGGGTTGGGTGCAGCACCATCGCGGTCAACCTGGCTGTTGCCCTGTCAGACAGGCCGGATGCGAATGTGTTGCTGGTGGACGGCAACCTGGATTTCGGGGGATTGGGAGTGATGCTGGACCTTCGGCCGACACACCGCATGGTGGAGGTGCTGGAGCGTTTCGACCCGGATGACCCCTTCCTGATGCAGCAGCTGTTGGTCGCCCACTCCAGCGGAGTTCTCCTGTTGGCGTCGCCGGGCAAGCCAGAATTGGCCGAACTGGTGCAGCCTGGATCGTTTGTCGAATTGCTCGAATCCCTTAGAAAGGCGCACGATTACATTGTAATTGATATGGGTTCCACCTGGACGGAGCTTACCGAAAGGGTGGTGGAGCTGGCCGACCGGATGATCATCCTGGTTACTCAGGAGGTCACAGCCCTCAAGAATGGCAAGCTCGCCTTGGATCTGCCGGGGATAAAAGATTCGTCGCCGGAGAAACTGGTTCTGTTACTGAACAAGTACAATCGTGCCTGGGGAATCACGCCGCAGGCCGTGGGTGACTTTGTCGGCCGGCCGGTGGCCTCGGTGATCCCGGCCGACAGGCCGGCTGCAGTCCTTGCCGCAAACCGCGGGGAGCCCTTGCTGCTGTCAACGCCCGGTTCGGGGATGGTGCGCCCACTGAGGCAACTCGGAGACCTGGTACCAGGCGACGGACAAGCGGCGCGGGAGCACGCCCTTGGTGTGCTGCCAGAAGCGGAGAGACCGCCGTCCATTATCAGTCGCCGGCGTCCATCCCCCGAACCGGACCGTGCCGAGGAGAAAGCCGCCCCGAGAAAGCGGAGAGGCTGGAGGCGCTGGATTCCGTTTCTGCGTTGGCGCCGGGGGGATTAGATGGTTCTTGGCTCGTGCAAGGGACCGAGCTGTGTTGTTGATCTAGAGGTTTGATCGATCCGGGTGGCTACCGGCGAATCCACACCTACACTCAATTGCCGCCTGTTGCACCTTCTACCGGTGGTTTGGTCAACGCTCCGCGCCGCTCCGGCCTCCGATGCTGGGCCGGAACAGAGCGAGATGCCTCAGAGGTGGGCTTGATGACTGATCGCACGCCGCTGGTCCTCATCGCCGACGATGACCCTGATGCCATGGAACTCGTGACCTGGTACCTGGCTGATCAGGGGTACGAAATGATCCAGGCGCGAGACGGCGAACAGGCGCTGGCGATGGCCCGAGAACGGTTGCCGGATCTGATTCTGCTTGACATCTGCATGCCGGTTATTGATGGATTCTCCGTGCTGGAGCAGTTGCGGCAGGATCCAATCACCCAGTCGATTGTGGTGATCATCATGACAGCTGCCTTTGGGCGGCGTCGGGACCGGCTGCGCGGCTTTGCCCTCGGTGCTGATGACTATATCATCAAGCCGCTGGACCGGCGCGAGTTGACGGC
This sequence comes from Ardenticatenales bacterium, assembly GCA_013139935.1. Lineage (GTDB taxonomy): Bacteria > Chloroflexota > Anaerolineae > Promineifilales > UBA4811 > GLR113. Next base: position 7,825 of record WSZX01000246.1, on the reverse strand, counting down.
GAGAATCCGCAGTCGGCTGCGCGGCAAGCTGCTGGAGCACGAGTTCCACCGGCACCGAGAAGAGATGGAGGACCTGTACCGCGTTACTCAAGGAATCGCCACCACCTTGGATCCGGCTCAACTGGCCAAAGAGCTATTGGCTGCCGCAGGCAAGGTCATTGGCGCGGAGGATGGTTGGATCATCCTGACCAACGAGCGTAATGAGCCGCTTCACGCTGTGCGCTACGGCCAATCACTCTCACCCCGTGCCGCCAGCCACCTGGCCCGGCAGAGCCTGACCAGGGGGATTGGAGGCGTGGTCAGCCGCACACAGACCGGCCTGCTCATTCCCGATTCGGCCGCCGACAAGCGGTACGGGACCGGTGAACTGGGGCTCACCGGCGTCCGTTCTGTGGTGAGCGTCCCTCTGATTGGAAGACGGCACAGTCGAGGGGTCCTCACCTATGCCCACTCGGAACCGAATCGGTTCACCGAAAACCATTTGCGCTGGCTCCGAACCGTCGCCGGGCAGGCGGCTGTGGCCCTCGACAATGCATTCCTTTATTCCGGTGAGCAGCGCCGCGCGGTCAAGTTCCGGTTGCTCAACACCGTGACCCAGGACATATCGTCGGTTCTGGAGGCGGAACGGCTGCTTGAGGTGGTGGCCAACCTGGTCAGGCGAGCTTTCAACCACTACTATGTCGGGCTGGGCCTTTTGGAGCAGGGTGGCGAGATCGTGATCCGGGCGGCAGCCCTGGATGATCAGGACGCAGATCTATCGTCGTTACTGGGATCACGGTGTTCAGAGGGGGTGGAAACATGGGTGGCTGAGCATGGCCGGCCGCTGCTGCTCAATGATGTTCGCGGAGACTCTCGCTATCGGGAAAGAGCGTGCCTGGCAGAGACGCGCTCCGAGCTGGCGCTGCCCATCCATTCCCAGGATGGGCTCATTGGTGTGCTCGACATCAGAAGCCGCAGCTTGATGGCTTTTGATCCCGGCGACGTGGTGATGCTGGAGACGCTGGCGGCTCAGATCTCGATTGCGATTCAGAACGCCCGGCTGTTCCGTGCTCTGCGCAATGAGCGGGAGCGGCTCGACGCGATACTGAATAGTGTCGCGAGTCCGGTGCTCGTCACGGATGAGGAGAGGAGGCTCCTGCTGGCGAATGCGGCGGCGCGACAATTGCTGGAGATAGAGCCCGAATCGATCGGCGCGGTGATTGGCCCGGGGGTCGTTCCCGATGCCTTGTTTTCCCCTTTGACCCGGGCGATTCCGGCCGGCGAGGTCTTGACCGGCGCGTATCAGACCGGGGATGGGCGCAGCTTCCAGGTGGTGGCTGCCCCGGTCGTCATTGACACATCGCGATCCGGCCGCGCGGTCCTGCTCAATGAAGTCACTCGGCTTGAGGAGCTGAACCGGCTGAGAGACGAGTTCGTCGCCACCGTCTCCCAGGAGCTCGGGGATCCCGTGGAGGCGATCCAGGAGGTTGGCAGCCTGCTTGCCCAGCAAGGACTGGAGGAGGACGACCGGGTCATGCTTGCCAACAGGCTCCAGGCATCGGCCGACCGCATGAATACCCTTATCGCGCGGTTGCAGGACCAGAGTGACCTGCAGCGCGGTGTTGGACTGGAGCTGGCCTTGGTGGACGCCGTGCCACTGATGCGCGATGCGACGCGTGAGTTGGAGGCCCGAGTTCAGCAATTGGATCTGACGCTAACGCTGAACACGCCGGCCGAACTGCCGGTTCACGCGGATGCGCTGCGGCTGCGGCAGGTCTTCAGCAGGCTGCTTTCCAGTGCTGTTGGGCGAGCCGAGGCCGGGGGATTCGTTGTGATAGAAGGCGCCACGGCGGGCGATCATGTTCTATTCAGGATCCATGACAGTGCCCCGAGCATAGCCCAGGCAAACCAGCCCCTGGCTCCTGGCGAGCTCTCCCCCGTCAATGCTGGCGACACAAAGCCGGCAGCCGGTGTGGGATTGGCCCTAGTCAGAGCGATTGTGGAAGGGCACCAGGGTCGCATCTGGCTGGAGAGCACGCCGGGCAAGGGGAGCGCCTTTTGCTTCACTGTGCCGCTTGGCGAGCTTAGGGCAGGTTCCTGATCCCCAACTGGGCCAGAATCTGATTGGCCTTTTGGCGCATTGCTCTCCCCTTTTGGCGGTCTCCCTGTTCCAGTTCGTACCGGGCCCACTGTAGCAGCGCCTTACCGCGTTCGCCTCTGTCTCCCGATCGTTTGAATAGCTCCACGCTCCGGGCAAAGCAATCGCTGGCCTCTTGGGCATCGTCCCCTATGAGAATGGGTTCACCGGACTGGGCAGCTACCCTGCCCAGGGTACACCATGCCTGCCCAACAAAGGCTTGATGCTCAACCGCCCGTGCACATTCCATCGCCTTTCTGGCGGGTCGCATCGCATCGGCCGTCCTGCCCTTTGCCAGGAGCGCTTCGGCCAGCAGGCGGTGTGCCTGCGAGATGCCAAACCACTCTACCTTCTCTGAGAGCTCAATCACCCGCAACAGATCGACCACAGCCGCGTCCCAATCCTTCTGTTCGATTCTCGCCCGGCTTGAGCGTGTCAGGCACAGCATCTCGCCGCCCAGGTTTCCTAGCTCGCGGGCTACTTCCAGCGCGTGCTCGCATAGCTCGATGGCGGCGGTGGGGTCTGCACTCAGCGGAGAGTCCAGTTCCCTGAGCAATGACAGCGTGCTTTGCATGTACGAGTCGGCCCGGCCGCGGCTTCCCAACACCCCATAGATCGCCCCCCGTAGGTTCAACTGGAGCGCTGCCAACTGTCTCTCCTCCTCTGGGCTGCCGAGATTCTTCCCCGGACCGCCCAGGGCCACTGCAGCCCTGGCGTCCTCCAGGCTACGGAACGCCCGGTTCCAGGCGCGCGCGCTTGATTCCGAATCCCCGAGCGCTTCTGCGGCCGCGAGCATACCTATGTACGCTCTGGCTGACTCTGGAAAGCGAGCCTCCAGGCGGAGCATTTCGCCCAGTCCCTCGTAGAGCCCTAGCCGTCGCTTTGCTCCGTCGCTGGCTTTCTGCCCCTTTCCCGATGGGGGTCGCAAGAGATCCAGCGCTTGTTGGAAGCAACTGCTCGCCGCATCAAGCGTGTACATCTCCCTGGCCCGCTTTCCGGCCTGTTCGTACCAGTCGGCCGCCGGGTCCCACTGGAGTGCCTGCTCATAGTGGGCGGCGATAACAGCAGCCCACTCGCCGGCACGTTCGGCGTCGGTCTCCCTGACCAACCATTCGGCCGCTCGCTGGTGGAAGAGCTGCCGCTGCTTTTTCAGCGTGTACTCGTAGACTACGTCTCGGAGCAGAGAATGCTGGAAATGGTACTCGTCCTCCCCCGGCAACTGAGACGTGGGCTGGCAAGAGATCAGGCCGCGCTGCTCCAACTCGATCCAGCGCGCCGCGGGTACCTTTTCTTGGCTGATGTGGTTTACGGCTCCTACCCAGAAGACAGGCCCAACGACGGCCGCCTGCTGGAGCACCACCCTGTCCTGCTGATCCAGTTGCTGGAGGCGCGTCTGGAGCACCCCTTGTACTGTACCAGGCACGCTCAGTCCAAGAGGCTGGTCTGGGTGGACCGTCCAGGTTGACGGTCCGGTTTCGATCATTCCACGCTCTATCAGCAGTTTGACCAGTTCCTCCGTAAAGTAGGGGTTGCCGCCTGTCCGCTCAACCAGTAGGTGGATGAGCCAGGCGGGCGGTCGGGCTATCTTTTGGAGGAGTTCGCGCACCAACTCGGTGGCTGCCTCGGTCGGCAGCGCTTGCAGTTCGAGCATCTGGTGTTGAGGGGAGGCTCCCCAGGGTGTCCTGCGCGCCCATAGCTCCGGGCGCGCCGCTCCCACAACCGTCATTTGCCAGGGGTGCCCGCCTGCAAACAGGTGGGACAATAGCCTGATCGACTGCTCATCCCCCCACTGCAGATCCTCCAACAGGATCACTGCCGGAGCCGTGGCAGCAAGCCGGCCAAGATAGCGCTCCAGGAGCGTCTTGGCCTCCCTCCCGATATGTTCGCTGTCCAGTCTGCCATTGGCGATCGGCCGGAATCGACCGGAGTCAAGACCGATCAATTGGCCCACATAGGCGGCCGCTCTTTCCCCTTGGCCGGCGCCCAACACCTCGCTCAGCCCGCCGATCAGCTTAGCGCGCGCCACGGTCAGAGGATCTCTGTCACCAATCTGAAAGTGAGATGCCAACAGGCTACGGAGCAGGTGGTATGGGCTCTCGGCCGTCTGGGGCCAGGCCCGCGCCATGAGGAAGCGCGGCTTGTGGGGCAGGGTTTGCGACCACTGCTGAAAGTCGGCGAGCAGGCGGCTCTTTCCAATCCCCGCCGGGCCGCAGATCGTCACCCACTGCAGGCCGGCTCCGGACCCGGCCTGCTGGTAGAAACCCTGCAGCATCGCCAACTCGGCGTCGCGGCCGACGGTGCGGGTAGTGATGCCCGCCAGGCCGCGGCTCGTCATCTGGAATGCGCGTGTCCGAGGGCGCAGAACCAGGTAGCTTGGCACCGGCTCGGCTTTGCCCTTGACGCTCAAGGGCGGTTGCCGTTGCACGTCGAACAGCCCTTGCACCCGGCTGTTGGTTGACTGGGAAAGGAGTATCCTATCCGTAGGCGCGGCCTCCTCAAGCGATGATGCCAGGTTGACTGTATCGCCTATGATGTTGAGTTCGCCCGTGGAGGCGATATGGCTCACGGACGTGAGGCCAGTGTTCACCCCAATCCGAATCGAGAGGGCAATGCCCTGCTCCTCGCGCAGGGCGGCCACTTTGGCCTGCATCTGCCATGCAGCCCGGACCGCCTGCTCTGGGTCGTTTTCACCGGGCTGCGCCAGCCCCCATACTGCCATTACGCGGTCGCCGATGTGCTTGTCGATCTGCCCGTTGTGGCTGACTATGGTCTGGTCGAGCTCACGCCACAATTGACCCATGACCTCCTGCATATCCTCCGCGTCCAGATCTCGGGACAGGGCCGAAAAGCCAGAGATGTCTGAAAATAGGACCGTGAGTAGGCTCCGTTTCTCGCCCGCTTCCGCACCGATCTTGGCCCGCAGAGCTGCTATTGAGGTCTCCACGACCCCATCGCCCAGGGAGGCACGTTGGGTTTCCAACGCGGCAATGGCTTGCTCGATTCTGTCTTGTTCTGTCATCTCTGGGCCCGAGACTCGACAACAAACCTCACGGCGGTCGCGGGGGCAGGTTCCGGTATTGGGAGATGTAGTTCAGCGAGTCGACCGTGCCTATGTGCTGTGCCAATATCATATTTCAAACCCTGGTTCTTGGCAAGGGTGTCCACTGAGCGTGTGGAAGAATGCGCTGACAGACCGAGCGGAGCATCACATTGGCTGATTCTCTTTCCTCTGGTCGCCGAGGCGAGTCAACGGCACGGCGCTGCTGCCCGAGCGTCTGATCACGGGTCCGAAACTCTGTCCCCCCTGGTTTTCCTATGGCAGCGCGCAACTGGTGAGAGACCGGCGTCTTGATGTTTCGACACCCTCTGTTTGTGCGTCTGCCCGTCGGCTGATACAATTCGCCCATGCGTTTGAATTGCCGACTGTTGAAGTTGCCCAGGTTGGATCACTTTGGTCTGATAGCCCCCCATTACGACCGTGTCATCACCCAGGTGAATCTGGCCCATCTCCTTACGCTGCTGCGTCTGGAACCCTCCCATCGGCTGCTTGACGTTGGCGGCGGAACCGGTCGCGTCTCGGGTGGAATGACCGGTTTGGTGAACCAGGTCGTCCTCGCGGATCCCTCTCTGGGCATGATCCGCCAGGCTAGGGGAAGAGATGGCCTCCAGCCGGCGAACGCCCACGCCGAACGACTCTCATTCTCGGCCGGCAGCTTTGACCGGATTCTGATGGTAGACGCCTTTCATCACGTTTGTGATCAGCAGCAGACGGCCGCTGAACTGCTCCGCGTGCTGGCGCCTGGCGGGCGCCTGGTGGTGGAAGAGCCCAATATTGAAACCCTGACTGTCAAGCTGATTGCGCTGGCGGAAAAGCTGGCGTTGATGCGCAGCCACTTTCTCTCTCCGTCCGCCATCGCGCAGATGTTCCGGTCCTTGGGGGCACAGGTCTCGATCCACACTATACCGGATGACAGGTTGAATGCCTGGTTGGTGGTGGAGCATGAGTAGGCAAGCGGTTGGCGGTCAGCCTATTGTCAATCAGAGTTCTCCAAACAGAGGTATAATGAGGGTGTTGAAAAACGGGCTGCGCCTCCTCTCCTCACCTGCACTGCCCGCAGGCGCAAGTGTGTGCAGCAGCGGAACTGGAGAGGAGAAAGCACCTCGCTTGTTTTCTACACTCTCGATAATCACCTGTAGATTGGGGACTGGGATAGGGAGAGGCCGGGATGACAGGATTGTGGGAAAAGATCAATCAAACGCTTCATGCGATTGTCGACCGGGCGTTGAACGCCCACTCGTTGGCCCTGTACGACCGGTACGTGAGGGACGTGGAAGCATACCGGCTTCAGATCGAGGATTCCGCTGCGCGAATGTACTCTGGGATCGAGGCCAACAAGCGGCGGCTGGCCCGGCATGAGGATGAAGCGCGTCTCCTGTACAGTAGGGTCGACGAACTGGTTCTTGCTGGCGATCAGGAAATGGCGCGGCTCTTGCACATGGAACTGGATGTCAAGCGGGGGCTGGTCGCCACGACCCGGGCGCAGATCGCCCATGGACAGGCAGACTATCAGCTGTTGTTGGCCGGCCGGCAAGAGACCAGAGAGCGGCTGGAACTGATGCGAGGGGAGCGGCCGGCTGTGGAGAGCCTGCTGGCGGTCATTCGAGCGGGTGAGCTGATAGAGAATGTTGAACTCACCTTGGCCGGCTTGGCCCAACTTGGCAAGGAATCAGCTATCGGCGAGCTTGCTGACGGCATTCAGCGCCGCCTGGACATGGCCGAGGCGCGCTGGCAGATGGCGGCTGTGGATCTCGGTGTTGACGCCGCATCGGCAGCAGCCGAAGAGGCCCGGGTAGTGGACCAGTTGGCAGAACGGATACGGCGGCTGGGGCTGGACGAGAGCGAATAGCGGCCGTTCCTGGATTGGCGCGGTTCGCGCACTCGCAGGGAGCTGCGGTCGGGATAGAGCCTTGTGTATCTGGTGGGCGATCCCCTCCACGGCGCGGGAATAGGTTGATTCCGGGCTGATCTCGTACAAGGCTCGCCCTGGATTCAGGGCACGGATTGTCCGGGCGCCCACGTCCGGCAGCACCGCTTTCAGCGGGGTTTGCAGGTGCTGTTCAACCTGGTCCGGCGAGCCCCGCCCGGCATGCCGGACCGGTTCAAGACGAACCAGAAATCGAGTTTGGGCTCGGTCATGCCTCCCCTGGCCCGTGCAGCCGGCCGGATGGAGACCCGATCAGGATCAAGTAGGAGCAGACTGATGCCCTGCTCGACCACCTGTTTGGGATATTCCCATGGCGGGAAGGTGCCCATGTCCACCAGAACATACCGCGCCTTGCCGATGGCGAGCGACGTGATCTGATCGAAACTCTTCTGGTTCATCCGGCTGCCGGATTTGTGCTCTGTGGCTCCCGTCAAGATCTCCACTCCCGGCGTCCATTCCCTCAGAGCCGAGGCAAGTCCGCCCTCGTCGAGTTCCTCGATCTGGGCTAGCAGCCCATCCAGCGTACCGGTCATGCGCAGATTCAGGAATGGGGCGATGTCTCCCAGCGGCCTCTGCCAGTCGAGAAAGACGATGCTGTCCTGCGAGACCTTGCGAAGCGCCAACGCCAGGTTCGGTGCCAGTGTAGTGGTGCCCACCCCGCCCTTGCCACCGAATAGGGTGATCAGTTCGCCCGAGGCCTTGGCTTCGGACCTCAAGCGGGCCT
>WSZX01000393.1 GCA_013139935.1 Ardenticatenales bacterium | reverse complement strand
TGGCGGTCGATGCCCAAGGCGGCCGAATCTGGGTGGAGAGTGCTCCTGGCGAGGGCACGACCATCTCGTTCAGGCTGCCCCCACAGGCTGCGCAGCAGGCGTCCGTGGACTCGTGAGGTGCGATCCGCAGACGGAGAGCTGGCAGGGGGGGGCACCATACTGCGCACGCTGCTTCGCCGATCTCAAGCAGCCTAATATTGCCCGCGGTACCGTACCCAGCGTGACACGAGCGGGATTGTGTTGCTCTCATGCTGTCCGGACGGGCGGGTCACAGTTGCGCTGCCGACCGGCCGGCAACCCAACCGGTTGAAAAAGCAGCCTGCAGGTTATACCCGCCGGTGTCAGCATCAATGTCGAGCACTTCACCAGCAAAGTAGAGACCCTTAAGCAGGAGTGAAGCCATGGTGCGGGGGTCAACTTCCCGCGTATCTACGCCGCCCGCGGTGATAATCGCCTCCCGAAGGGGGCGATGGCCGCTCACCTCCAGCCGAAAATCCTTCAGCCACGAACGTAGCCTTCCGCGTTCCTGGGCGGTGATCTGGTGGTTCACCCTGGTTGGGGGAATCTCTGTCATCGCCATGCAGACCGGGATGAGTTTGCTGGGAAGCAGCCCTTTGAGCAAGGCGCGATACTGCCGCTTGCCATGGGCATTGAGGTCGCGGATAAGGCGCGCATCAAGCTCTTTGTCATCGAGAGCTGGTTTCAGATCAATGGAGAGGTGGACGCGCTGGCCTAACCGCAGCGCGTCTACGATTCGCCCGCTGTGGGAGAGGATCGTTGGCCCGGAGACGCCAAAGTGGGTGAAGAGCATCTCGCCGAAAGCCTCGGCTTGTTGTTTCTGGTTGGCCCAAATGGTGACGTTCACGTTGCGCAGGCTCAGGCCCTGCAGTCTGGAGGCAACGTTGCCGGCCGTCTCCAGGGGGACAAGCGCCGGTCGAATCGGGACTATGGTGTGGCCCACCGATTCGGCCAGCCGGTACCCATCGCCTGTTGATCCGGTGGTCGGGAGCGATGCCCCGCCGGTGGCGATGATCACGGCTGCTCCATAGTGGCATTGCCCGGAAGGAGCCGGGGATACTTGGACCCCGACGACTCGCCCTTGTTCAACAAGCAACCGCTCGACCGGAGTGTGGGTGCGCAGCGTTGCTGCCCGGCCGCCCTCCAGAGCGAATTGCAGCAGCGCATCCACCACCTCCTGTGCCCGCCTGCTGGCCGGAAAGACTCGTCCTCCGCGTTCGACTACCGTACGAACGCCCAGGTCGTCCAGGAAAGCGAGCAGTTCCGTGCTAAAGAACTGTGAGAATGCCTGACGAAGGAACCTGCCGGTGGGTCCGAAATGGATGATAAACTCGGAAAGCGGCGCCGTGTTGGTCAGGTTGCAGCGTGCGTTGCCGGTGATGCCCAGCTTGCGCCCCGGCCGATCCATCTTTTCTATGAGCAACGTCTCAACCCCTTGGCGAGCCGCTTGCCCGGCGGCCATCAAGCCGGCTGGACCGCCTCCGACCACGATCACCTGGTATTCTGCCACTGTCCCTCGCTGCTGCTACCTGACTTGGGCCTAGTGCCCCATTTCCTCGAGCGCGCCTTGTGCCAGTTGCGCGTATGACCCCGGCCGAGATCTGTGGCATCCCCGGCAGATGCTATCCAGTGCTACGGCGTGCTCAAATGATTCTACCGCTTCCTGCCACGCGTATTGGGCAAGGTAGAGGCGGCCCAGGTGATAGTGCGTCGCCGGGCTGGATGGATCACGCTGGCGAGCGGCTATCAGATTGGTCTCGGCCAGCCGCGGTCTGCCGTTAAGGAACTGGGCCCAGCCCAGTGTGTCCAGGGCGGCCGGGTCTTCCGGCTCCAACGCCACTGCTTTCTGTGCCACCAGCAGTCCGTCATTGAGCTCGCCGCTGAACGCGTCAAGGAGAAAGCGCGCCAGGAGAATCCAGAACGTGGCGTCATCCGGGTCCTGACGAACGGCGGCCTGATACCATGCCTCGGCCGAGGCGAAATCGCCCTCCGCCTGGTACGCGGAGGCCACGTCCGCCATGTGGGCCGGGTTGGTTGAGTTGAGCTGCCAGGCGGCCATGAATTCTGGTCGGGCCAGGTGCGGCCGTCCGTGCCCAAGCCAGTGGTGTCCCATAATACTGTGGGCCAATGAGCTGTCCGGTTCGAGCTCGATGGCCCTGGCGATCGCCATCCGTCCGTCTTTGCCCAGTTGGTTCTCTGCCAATCCCAGGTAGGCCCAGGCATCAGCATAATCGGGTTCCTGTTCCAATGCTAGCCGGAACTGGATTTCCGCCAGGGCGGGCTCCCCCGCCTCGAGGAACGCGATTCCAAGGCGGCCGGCGGCGTGGGATGGGTGGGTGATGTTCTGCAGGTCGCTGAGCGCCGCCAGCAGGCGATCGGACCGTCTTGTGTAGAAAGGGTCCGTCCGGGCGTGGAGCAGATGGCCCTGGGCCTGGATGGCGTCGGTGAGCAGGTGGAGGGTACCCGCCCAATAGCGTGCCTCAGTGTTGTCTGGTTCAGCGGCGGCGATGGCATCGTACGCATGCCTGGCTGCTTCCCAATCCCCTCGTTCCAGGTGGGCAGGGGCAAGTTGATACCAGAGAGAGGGGTCGGCAGGGTTGGCGGCAAAGGCGGCGCCCCACTGCTCGGCCGCCGCCAACGTCTCTCCAAGCCCCAGGAATGCCTCGGCCAGCCCGCGCCGGATGGAAGCGTCGAACCCGTGGTAGGGGACCGCAGCCAGCCAGGCGTCCCGCGCCAGGCCATATGCAGAGATCGCGCCGACCGTGTCCTGCTGGGCCAATGCCAGTTGGGCCCGGGCTGTTCCGAGCGTGGCGGCCGGTTTCCCCTCTGCATGGGTAGAGAGTTGTTCGTACAGTCCGAGCGCACGGGCCGGTTGGCCGCCAGTCAACGCCTGGTCGCCGGCGTCCAGAATGTCAAGCAGGCCAGCCGGGGCGGCATTCAGTCCCAATGCCACCGCCCCTGCCAGAAGTAGTTTGCCCCACCAGGCCATCTGGACGAATCCCATCTGTCACCACAACACGTAGAACGTAACCCACAATACATGACGCATTGCGCTGCACGTTTTGTGTCAGCTGGATTATTATACCAAACGGTCTCTGTGAGAGTGTCGAATAAACGCTGTTAGATCAAACTGAGCGCTGCCTCTCGCAGCGCCGGATTGGGGAGCCTGATTGGCCCTGGATGCTATTCAGCACTCCGTTGTCTTGTTGCTGGAAACCGCAGTTTGGGGTATCATTGCAGCCGCTTGATCTTGTGAGGCGTTATTGATGGCATCGGTGGAAAACGGTCGGTTGGCCTAATCGTATGATTTTTGTTGTGTCCGTTCCTCTCAGATCCCTCAGGAGATAGTAAACAAAATGACAGACGAGCTTACTCATCCCAATATTCCCGTGCCTGAGGACCTCAAGGGCACGGTAACGCTCGCCACCTGGGAAAAGTTCTATAACTGGTGTCGAGCTCGATCCGTCTGGCCGATGTTCTTTGGCCTGGCCTGCTGCGCATTTGAGATGATTGCGATGGCGACCTCTCGGTTTGATTTTGCCCGCTTTGGCATGGAGGTCATGCGTGCCAGCCCGCGGCAAGCTGACCTGATGATCGTAGCGGGGACTGTAACCAAGAAGATGGCTCCCCAGGTCGTCCGTCTGTATAACCAGATGGCAGAGCCACGCTACGTGGTGTCGATGGGGGCCTGCGCCAATGGTGGCGGTCCCTTCAAGGAAGGGTACAGCGTTGTCTCTGGTATTGACAAGTTAATTCCGGTCGATGTCTATGTTCCGGGTTGTCCCCCCACACCGCAGGCCCTCCTCCACGGTTTCGTTACACTTCACAAGATGATCGAGAACACGAAATACAAGGACATGATCTGGTACCATAATCGCGGCCAGGGCGAGGAATTCGCCATACCCGTACTGGGTCCCGACATCTTTGATCCGCGCCAGATTCCACTCATCCAATCCGAGGCTGCCAAAACACCGGTGGCCGCGAACGACAGCGAATAGGAGAGACTGCCCAAATGAACGAACAGGTTGCGGAATCCGAGGGCGTCCAGTTGGATGCTGCAGTGGGCTCTGTTGAACAGGCCAGCCAGGCTTTGCGGGAAGCCTTTCCGGGAAAGGTCAGGCCGGATGAACGCGAGGGGTATGAGGGCGTGATCGTAGACGCGGACGCTTTGGTTGACGCCGCGTTATTCTTGCGGGATCAACTTGGCTTTCGCTATCTTTCCAGCGTCACGGGCGTAGACTATGCCAATGATGGGTTGCTTGAATCTGTCTACCACGCCTATGGGGCGGAGAGTGGGGCACTGGTCTTCAAGGTGCAAGTGGGCTGTGGCAATCCAGAGATTCCCTCGCTGGTATCCGTCTGGCCCTCGGCGAATTTCCAGGAACGCGAGTCCTACGATATGTATGGCATCCGCTATGCAGGCCATCCCAATCTGCAGCGGATACTGACCTGGGAGGGGTTTGCCGGTCATCCGATGCGCAAGGATTGGCGGGAGCCGTACTATGAAGAGGAGCACAAACCATTCAAGACTCGTCATCCGGATGGTGGCGTTTTCCGCGCGGAAGACCGCAATCCCTTTGGCAGGAATGTGCAGTACTCGCCGGGCTTTGACCCGGCCAAGTGGGAGGACATTGCCCAGAGTGCTGTCTACGACGGATTGATGCGGGAGGTCAAGGAAGAGGGTCTCCAGACCGAGACCATCACTGTAAATGTGGGACCTCAGCATCCTAGCACACACGGCGTGTTGCGCGTTGTAGTAGTTCTGGATGGCGAGACGGTCGTTGATTTGATGCCTGTTCTTGGCTACCTGCACCGCAACCACGAAAAGATAGGTGAGCGGTGCACCTTCCCGCAAATCATTCCGTACACAGATCGGCTGGATTATATCTGCTCGATGTCCAATGGCCTGGGCTATGTCTTGGCGGTGGAAAAGCTGATCGGGATCCAGCCGCCTGAGCGGGCCGAATATATCCGGGTCATCATGGCCGAGTTGACTCGAATTGTGAACCATCTGATGGCCATCGGTTTTCTGTGGAACGACGTGGGCGCCTACTTCACGCCGGTCATCTATGCCTTCAATGAACGGGAGCTCATCCTGGATCTCTTTGAGATGGTTTCCGGCTCGCGCATGATGTGCAACTATATGCGGGTTGGCGGAGTGTTTGAGGACTTACCCGCCGGCTGGATGGAAAAGGCGCGGGCGCTGGTCTATGACAGGCTACCTCGTTTTGTGGACGAGTTTCATCGGCTGCTGTCAGAGAACGAAATCTGGCGCTCCCGCTCGATGGGGGTTGGTATTTTGCCGGCCGAACAGGCAGTGGCGATGGGTGCCAGCGGGCCGCTGCTGCGCGCCTCTGGCGTCCCCTATGACATCCGCCGCGTGGAGCCTTATTCCATCTATGATCGTTTCGATTTCGACGTTGTGGTGCGCCATAATGCGGATGTGTACGATCGTTTCCTGGTTCGAATGGAGGAGATGCGGCAGAGTCTGAGGATCTTGAGACAGGCGATGAACCAAATCCCGGCTGGCCCGGTTCAGACTGGCAAAAAGAACTGGACCATGAAGGTCCCTGCTGGAGAGGCCTACCATCGGATCGAAGCACCAAAAGGCGAACTGGGATTCTACCTGGTCAGCGATGGCGGATCGAATCCCTGGCGTTACCATGTTCGTTCAACCAGCATGATCAACCTCACTCCGCTCGCTGAGATGTGCCGGGGGCACAAGATTGCGGACGTGGTGGTCATCCTGGGCAGCATTGATATTACTCTGGGAGAGGTGGATCGCTGATGTACGGACTGGGAATTCTCAAAGGCTTGAGCGTTACGTTGAAGCATTTCGTCAACACTTATGTGGATGACATCAAATGGGGGTTCGCCAAGCGGTATACGCCAGAGGCACTGCTGGTGCGGCAGAGCGCCGAGGCGCGCGGGGTGTTCACCGTGCAGTACCCCGAGGAGGTGTTGCTCCCCCAGGAGCGGTTCCGTTTTGTCCCTTTCCTGGTGTATGAAGGGACCGACGAAGACCGGCAGTATCGCTGCACGGCGTGCGGCATCTGCGCCAAGGCGTGTCCGCCCCAGTGCATCTGGATTGTACGGGCCAAGGACCCGGAAACAGGCAAGCCGCTCAGAAGGCCGGCCGAGTTCTATGTTGACATTGACATCTGCATGAACTGCGGCTCTTGCGCCGAGTACTGCCCGTTCGACGCGATCCAGATGGATCACGATTTTGAGCTGGCGGACCATGATCGCGAGACGGCGCACATCCATGACCTGCAGCGGTTGGGCAAGCCGGTAGAGTATTACGCCAAGATCCGGCCTACTTACTATGCGGCCGAGCAAGAGGCAAAGGCTGCCAAGGCGGCCCGGGCCGCCAAGGCCAAGGCTGCGCGACGGAAAGATAAGTAGCAGCCGGTCGCAAGATTCTCTGTCCCCGGCGGCTGTCGCTGCGCTCGAGTCTCCCGCCGGGCGAGCATTCCGGGAAATTGACGCAGTGACCGAGGCGCCACGGTGCATTTCGCACTTTCGGGCGTAGCGCGACTGAAACAAGAGAACGATCGAGATATATGGCGCCGATAATAGCACTCCAGTTCCACCCCACGGGCCGACGGTACCACTTTGACGCCCAGGGAATCACCGACTTGCAGCCAGGTGATCGGGTGGTGGTCAAGACTACCCGAGGGAGGCAGTTGGGGATAGTGGCGGGCTATGTTCCCAAGGAAAAGCTGGATGGGCGAGCCTCCAAGCCCATCGAGCGCCGCGCGACGCCGCGCGACCTGGTTCTGCAGCGCCAGTGGCAAGCCAAAGCACTTGGTGCTCTCATTGCCTGCCGGGAGCAGGCCGAGAAACTGGGAGTCAAGGGTTCCAAGTTTGTCAAGGCAGAATACAGTTTCGATGGCTCGCAGGTGACGATTCTCTATACGACCGAAAAAAAGCGGACTGACCTGAACATCCTCAGGCGTGATTTGAGGAGGGCGCTGCGCACTCAGGTGGAGCTATATCAGATCGGGCCGCGTGACTTTGCAAAGGTGCTGGACGGGCTGGGGACCTGTGGAGAGCAGCGCTGCTGCACGCGTTTCCTCACCAGGTTCAGCTCTGTCTCCATCCGTATGGCCAAGCTCCAGAACATCTCTCTCACTCCTTCCGAGATCACTGGCGCCTGCGGCCGGCTCCGCTGCTGCCTGGCGTACGAGAATAGCCAGTATGCAGAGGCAGCGAAGGGGCTTCCCAAGCGGGGCAAAGAGGTCGTAACCCCCCATGGGTCCGGTCGCGTGATAGAGGTGCGAACTCTTGCCGGAACCATCGTAGTGGACGTGGGGGGTGTTCGCCACGAGGTTCAGAGAGAGGATATCGGCAAAGAAGAGTTCACCAATCCGCCGGTCGAGGAGAAAGCCTGGCCTGATTGGCTTTCGGCGGAACCCGTCTCCGAGAGTCCGGCTCCCTCTCAGCCGGCTGAGGAAAAAAAGAAACGATCTCGCTCGCGGCGGAGGCCGAGGCGGCGGCCGAAGAAGAAAAGCGAGAGCGCGACCTCGCAACGGCCCGCATCACAGTCAAAGACAGGCGGGACTCCCACCGGGCGGAAGAGATCCTCTCGCCGCCGATCCAAGCGAGGCGGCGTTCAGAACCGGCGGGATGACTCGCCGGGTTGAATCCATGTTGCGCGGGGTCCTGGTGGTCATGGCGCATCCGGACGCCCCCGAGTTTCCTGTGCGGCGGCGCTCTGGGCCGATGAGGGGAAGGAGATCAGCTCCGCCAATATGTGGGGGATCGCAGATTGAACCATCCTGACCATCGCGCGATCGGAGACGCTGCTCTTTGCGCAGCTTTCCCGGCTGCCGGCAATCTAGGCGTTTTCCCTCATCTTTGGCCAGTAGAGGGTCTGCCCCTCGCAGCTCCCAGCGACGTCCTCCTCGCTGCCCTTGAGCGCCCCGATTATCAAGTGGGCATCACGGAGAGTATGGATCAAAAGACCGATGCTGTCCGGCAGCACAAGAGCCAGTTGACCGAGCCTGCTGCTCAACTCGAATGCGTGCGTCAGAGGAACGTTCAGGAGGATGGCCGGTACGTAAAACGCTTTGGATATAGCGCTACGTGAGAGAAACCAATGAGCAGCGGAGGCAACAGGCTGGTTGGCAAGACGCCCCATAGGTGTGCATCCCTTTCTCGCGTATCCCCTCCACAGCGGGTTGTTTCGCTAGTTCCCAGCATCACCGAATCGCTCTTTGATCTCGGCTTCGGAGCGTTCGTGGTAGGAGTGACTGATTATTGCACACACCCCGGTGGCGCGCTGAAGGCGGTGCCCAGAATCGGTGGCCCCAAGACCCCAGATCTGGAGCGGATCCTTGCCCTGCAACCTGACCTGGTGATCGCGAACCAGGAGGAGAACCGCAAAGTGGATGCAGAGGCGCTGCAGGCGGCCGGGCTTCAGGTCTGGATCACTTTTCCCCGCACTGTTGCCCAGTCGCTGGAGATGCTGTGGGATTTGGTTACTCTCTTCCACTCATTGGAGCGGGCCGCCAGTTTGATAACGATTGAGAGGGTGCTGGATTGGACCGAGAGGGCAGCGACGCGACGAGAACCGGTGCGCGTTTTCTGTCCCATCTGGCGCGATCCATGGATGACGATCGGAGCGGAGACATACGCTCACGATCTGTTGAGGGTGTGTGGTGGACACAATGTCTTTGCCGATTGGCGGGGCGGGTCCCGCTACCCAACCATCACACTGGGGGACGTGGTCGATCGTCGCCCGGAGATTATCCTGCTGCCGAGCGAGCCGTTTCGTTTTGGAGAGGCCCACCGGGATGAACTGGCCTCCTTTCCTGGCATGCCGGACCGAATCTTCCTGGTCGATGGCACGCTGCTCACTTGGTTCGGTACGCGCATGGGCAAGGCGCTGCGGCTCCTGCCTGCGTTGATCGAACGAGATCGGTCTTCCCACTGATGTGCACGTCTCTGAATCGTGGTCCGTGATTGTCCTGATGGCCGTCGTGATCACTGCCACTCTGCTAATAATCACCGCTGCGTTGGCTCTCTTGTTGCTGGCGGCCGCCGACCCTGGCGAGCTGGATGATTCCGATTGGGCGGTGACGGACCACAGAGCAGCCCCCTGCCCGGATGATGAGCGTCATGGGGTGGCGCCGGCCGGGCGGACATCTGAACACAACGCCTCCCGGGTTATCGGACGCAGAGAGGAAGGTAGATCGCGAGTGGTCTCAGGGCAAAGTCCTGAGTCGTGACCTGACCCCTGGACACTCTGAGGCCGCCGACCGACTGCGAAACATAGCCACTGGCCTGGACGGTTAGTGTGTAGCTACCGGTGGGAAGCGTGCGAGTATAGTAACCGCTGCCGTCCGTGCTGATAGAGCCGATATCCGCGGTCGCGTGGCCAATGGAGATCGGCGCATTGGCGATGGCGTCACCGCGGCTGGCAGCTGTGACATGCCCCTCCAGGTAGCCGATTCCGTCAGGAATCAGGCAGTCGCTCGCGTGGACAAAGGTGCCCAGAGAGGCTCTTACGAACTGGGCAAAGTAGTCCAGGTTCAGGGTGGAGAGCCGGTCGTCGACTGTGTGATAGTGGGGAGAAAAGTCATCCTCGTCCTCGATTGCCAGGATGGCGGTGTAGCCTCTGTCCCAGAATGCCCCGTTGTCGCTGTAGTTGCCCAAGGGGTCGTCGATCAACACCTCAGGAACGACCTCGAGGCTGTACGCATCCACTATGTCAGCAAACAGGTTGGCCATCGCTACCGAATCGGGAAGCCAACTTCGGGCGTGGATGTCCATGAACGGTGCGTCGTCGGAATTGTATGCGATCATGTCCATGTTGAGCACTCCCAAGATGTTGAGATGCTCTCCGCTGGCCCGGGATGCCCAGGCGTTGCTGCCTAGCATTCCCTGCTCCTCGCCGGTCCAGAAGGCGAACTTGAGCGTACAGCCGAATTCGAATTGGCTCAGAATGTGGGAAACCACGAGCACCGCTGCTGATCCGCTGCCGTTGTCATCAGCACCGGGGGCGACCTCGCCCGCGGGCATGTCATCCAGGTGGGCGCAGATGATGAAAATCCTATCCGGGTCGACCAGACCGGGCTTGGTGGCTATGACGTTGGGGGGAAAGCTTGCGTTCCAGGAATGGTATTCGACGTCGAGGCCGAGAACGGCCAGGTGCTCGCCAACGAACTGGGTTGCCTTTTCGACCGGTTCCCCACTGTAGGTGTGCCGGGTCGTGATGGTGTAAGGCACTCCCCCGATCATCGCTGGCTCCTCGCCCGTCAACCATTCTTCGTACTGATAGAGTTCGGTTTGATCCACCTGGGTGATCATAGAGGCAACCAGAGGATCGGGTTCGATCGTTTTGGGGATGATCTCTCCATGCCGGGGGAGGAGGGTGATAGGTTCCAAGCTCAACGCCGTGATCTCCAGCTCCTCGGCCGCCAGCATTTCGGCGTCGGCTTGGGTGGCGCGGATCAGTGTCTGAACACCATCGTAGCTCAAGATTCGAACCCGGGGGGGCAGACTCGACAACTGTCGCTGGGAGCGCGACAGAACCAGATAGTGGCTTGCCCCACCGGGGCTGGCATCCAACACGTCGACATCCAGGGGCATGCTCTGCAGCGCCGCGATCTCCTCGGGGGATGCCCCGGCGAGCAGGTACGATTCGCCACCGCCGGTGAGCCGGGCGTACACAGGTACACCGGCCGCCTCTACGCGTGCCAGGTCGCTGTCGCCGATCAGGGAGATCTTGATCAGGGCCGATGCGTTGGGCTGGCTGGCTCCTGCCGACGCCAGGCCGGCCGTCAAAACGATGACGGCGGTCAACGTGGCCAATGCTAACGATCTCCGCTCCATTCGGCGCTTGCTCGTTCCTCAGACTATTGCTCCGGTACTCTAACACAGCGTCGGGGCGCCGCCAAACGACCTCCATATTGAGTGACTCCACGGCAGGAGGTGCCGTTCAGACCATAAACCAACTGATCGCCAGCTTTCCTCACCTGCACTGCCCGCAGGCGCAAGTGTGTGCAGCAGCGGAAGTGCAGATGGGACGGTGCCTCACTTGTCTTTCTACACTCTCGGTGGTGGTGGTTGACAGAACCTATTGGATAACTTACAATCGCCGAGAGCTATCCGTCTGATCAAGCATTCGATCGCAGGTTGTCCTATGCGTGAGTCCACCCTCCCCACCAGCGCCGAGATTCGCCAGCAATTTCTGGATTTCTTTGCTGGAAAGGGACACACCCTTGTGCCTGGTGCGTCGCTGCTTCCACAGAATGACCCGACGTTGCTTTTTACCAACGCGGGCATGAACCAGTTCAAGGACATCTTCCTGGGGGTGGGCAGTCGACCCTACAAGCGAGCGGTCAGTACTCAGAAGTGCATGCGTGTATCCGGCAAGCACAACGACCTGGAGGACGTGGGCAAGTCACCCTATCATCATACTTTTTTTGAGATGCTGGGCAATTGGTCCTTTGGCGATTATTACAAGAAGGAAGCCATCCAATGGGGGTGGGAATTGCTCACTGAGAGGTGGGGCTTGCCCAAGGAGCATCTCTACGCCACCGTCTTTGAGGATGATCAGGGCGACCTCGGCCGCGACGCCGAAGCCGCCGAGTGTTGGCTGCTGACCGACATCGTTCCCGACCACATCCTCTATTACGGGCGCAAGGACAACTTCTGGGAGATGGGTGACACGGGCCCCTGCGGCCCGTGCAGCGAAATCCACCTGGACCGGGGGCCTGGCTTCTGTGACCTGCAGGAGGTGCCTGATCACCTCTGCCAGGTCAATGGAGCCTGCCAACGGTTCATCGAGCTGTGGAATCTCGTGTTCATTCAGTACCAGCGTCACGCCAACGGTGTGCTGGACCCGCTCCCGGCGAAACATATCGATACGGGGATGGGTTTTGAGCGCTTGGTGGCGGTCTTGCAGAATGCGCGATCCAACTATGACACCGACCTCTTTGCCGGCCTCATGGCGCGCATACAGGCGTTGCTTGGTCAGAGCGACGAGCAGCGGCGGGAGAACCTGGTCG
>WSZX01000413.1 GCA_013139935.1 Ardenticatenales bacterium | reverse complement strand
TCGGCCCGGTGCGCGCGGGGGGCAGGCACCAGACATGACATGACGGCGATCCCATCCAACAAGACGGTACACGCACCACACTCGCCTTCGCCGCATCCCTCCTTGGTTCCCATCAGCCCGAGGTGGTTGCGGAGCAGGTGAAGCAACGTAATGTGATTGGCACCCCGGACAGTGTATCTCTTCCCGTTGACTGTCGTCTCGATCGGTTGACCCGCCATCAGGGAATGCTCTGCGGAACCCGCCGTTCTCCATACCGGGAAATGGCCGTCAGTCCGCCCCCAGAGCATAGGCGGTGCCACAGGCCAGTTGGCGCTCTCGGTCCCATCGCGCAACGCCAACAACGCACGACGGGTCAGTACACGCACTATGTGGGCCCGATAGTCGGCCGGAGAACGGATGTCATCAATCGGCCGGGCTGCCTCTCCGGCGAGAGAGGCAGCCCGGGCAACCACCTCGTCGGTCAGTGCCTTGCCCACCAGGTAGGCCTCTGCCCTTGGCGCCCGTATGATCGTAGGAGCGATGCTTCCGCCGGTGATTCGCGCGTCAATCACGACGCCGCCATGCCAATTCAGTACGGTCGCCACGTTGACGACTGAAATCGCCTGTGCCCGGCGCAATCCGAACTTGACAAAGGTGCCCCGCGCGCCGGGTGACATGGGAGGTATGATCACCTCAGACACCATTTCGTCTGGAGCGAGAGCAGTGCGCCGTACCCCTAGAAAAAAGTCGGGAAAGGTCAACACTCGCTCTCCTCGCTGAGAAAGGAGCCTCACCGTGGCTCCCAGGGCCCACAGAGGGGAGATGGTATCGTTCGCCGGTGACGCAGTGACCAGGTTGCCGGCCAAGGTGCCTCGGTTGCGTATTTGAGGCGCCCCAACGCTCGCCGCTGCTTGGGCCAGCGGAAACGCTCTCCTGATCACAAGCTCCGATCCAACCAGCTGATTATGTGTGACCGTTGCCCCGATATGTAGCGAGCCGTCATCGCCCAAAGCGATTTCATCTAGGCCGGGGATGCGCGTGACATCAATGAGGGCATCAATCTGGCGGATTCCCCGATCCAACTCCACCACGAGGTCGGTTCCCCCGGCAATGACCCGCGCCCGCTCTCCATAGCCTGCCAGCAGTGCCAGCGCCTGGTCGAGGGTTGCCGGGGTGTGATAGGTCTTCCACATATTACTCGGTCTGTCCGTGGCTCTTGTCGCGATAGGCGCTGCGCCCTCTAGATCACCAGAGACGGAGCGTGCCACCGCATTGGGCGGCCGTCCCTCCCTTGGCGCTCCGCGATGATCTCGGCAAGAATGCTCACCGCGATCTCGCGCGGGGTTTCTGCCCCAATCTCTAGCCCGATCGGGGCGTGTGCACGACCAATAATCTCGTCCGGCACGCCCAAGTCCTGCAGTTCTTGCACCGCCACTGACCAACGGCGACGGCTTCCTATGACTCCGACGTAGGCGGCCGGCGAGCGAAGCAGGTGGGGTAGCGCCTGGACATCGGTTCTTACCCCCCGCGTAGCGGCAGCAATGTAGGTCTGGTCAGTGATCTCGAAACCGGCCAGCGCTTCTGGAATGGCCCCTGGCAGATAGATATCTGCCTCCGGCACGTGTTCCGGGCCGCAGAATTCCACACGGTCATCTGTGACCGCCACGCGGAAACCGGCCCATTTGGCCAGGGCGGCAACCTCCCTGCCTATGTGACCGCAGCCGATCACCAGGATGGTCGGTTCGGCTAGAACCGGTTCGATGAAAACATCCATCTCTCCGCCGCAGACCCCGGCGTCCCCCTTGTTCGGATCCACCAGCGGGACCGTAATCAGAGCAGACTCGCGCTTCTGCGCGACCTCATGCGCATGGGCGATGACACGCGCCTCTAGCTCCCCTCCACCAACAGTGCCGACCGTCTGGCCATCCGAGTAGACCAACATCTTGGCGCCGGCGCGACGCGGCACCGAGCCCCCGGTCCGTACAACCGTGCAAAGCGCGGCCGGCCCAGGCAGCCCAACCGGCTCGGCCAGCGCCCGGTATACCTCCTGATTACTCATGAATCGCCGCTCCGCACCCTGACACCTCACGGAGCCTGATTCGCGATGCAAAAGCCGGGCACCCACCCCTCGGCATCATCGGAGCCACCCACCACTTTGTAGAACCGGATCTGAACATCTTTTCCGCTGCGTTGCTCGATCCCGGCGACGACCTTTGTGTCCACCACCTCAACGGCCGAGCCATCGGTGAGACCTCGAAAACCAACCGTGCTCACGCCGGGGAAGGCCGGTGAAGAGCCCAGCAAGATGATCGTCTTTCCGGTCTCCTCGGATGATCCGCAGGAGCCATGGTCCCTACACTCCTTGCTGCAGTCCAGGTAGACACCGCCCGTCAGGACTGCTTCGTCTCCATACACTGCGTCACTGCCACAGGAGTTGAACGAGAGGAGGCAGATGACAAGGACCAGAACACCTGGAGCATACCGGCTGACTCTTGATGTGTGAGACATCTTACCTGCCTTGCCCTGCTATCCAAACCAGTTCACTGCAATCCTCATCAAAAGAGGTGCGATAATTCCCATGCGTGTCTCCCTGGAGCAAGTTGACTCGCCCTGGCACCTCGGCCGGGAGCGCGGTTACCTTTCTCCTTGCGAGACTCAGCGTGACCGTCGTGACATCCATGCCCCAGACAATGATCCCGGCTCGGGCGGTGGGGCGGGCACCAACCCAAGGACCGGCGGATTGGCAACCTTGGGTTCCTTCACATAGAAAGAGGTATCGGCCACAAAGTTGCCAGCTATCTGGTCATAGGGGTTGTTGAACGAACAAGTGTTAGTCATCCTGGATCATCCAACCGAGTGCGTCCGGATCTGCGGTGTCCAGCAGGCTGGCCGGCACCTCGACCAGAACGGCCCTGGCCTCTGCCAGTATGGTTCCATCCTGCAATTGTATCTCGCTGCGAGCCGTTGCACGCCGGGAGCGCGTTGTCTCAAGCCGGCCGATTATCCGTAGCATAGTTTCAGTGGGCACTGGCTTGCGGTATTTGATTTCCAGTTTGAGGGTCATGTAGAACTGGTCGTCGCCATTGGCCAGGACGGTCCTGCCGGCCGTTTCATCCAGCATGGCGGCGGTCACCCCGCCGTGGACCACTCCTGGGTAGCCCTGGTAGTCATCCGGCACAACGTGCTCGGCCATGACCTCGCCAGGTGCGGTGCTATAGAAGCTCATCTTGAGCCCGATCGGGCTCCTCCGGCCGCAGATAAAGCAGTAATGAGAGTTTGGCTGTTTTCTCATCAGATCAGGTCATCAAACATTTCAGTTTCCGGCTCCCATGGCGACGAGCACGTCATAACATCAGTCACCAGAATGACATCGCCCAGCAGGGCGGTTCTCGGCAAGGGTCCGCTTTGTATTGGGCCCGCTCCAGCATCCCACTGACGCTAGCCAGCTACCTCACTCCTATCCTATCCAAATCGGCCGAATGAGCAAGTGAGGCAGCTCTGAGTGCTGTTCCAGATCTGCCCTGCTCATGGGGTCAGTCAATCCAAGGGCATCCACTTGCTGGCGACATACGGGCAGGGCATTATTGGTCGCGCCGGTAGGCCACCAGGCCATCCACCAGGACCAACTGGGGCACAGTGCGGTAGTCAAAAGGGTGGCCGTCAAAGACGACGATATCGGCGTCCTTGCCCACCTCCAGGCTGCCTACCCGGTCCGCGACACCGATGATCTCAGCAGCGTTGATGGTAATGGCCCTTAGCGCGGCTTCTTCCGGCATTCCCTCACGCACCGCCAGTGCGGCATTGATGGCAAGGTATTTGGTGGCCGACGTCTCGTCGGTTTGGATTGCCACCTTGACACCCGCCCTTGTCAGCGCCCCAGGGTTCTTTGGGGTCATGTCTTTCAACTCGTACTTGACTCGTGAGAACAGAATCGGGCCGGCAGTAACAGGAATGCCCTTGGCCGCCAGGATATCGGCGATCTTGTAACCCTCGGTCGCATGCTCCAGGGTAAGATCCAACTTGAACTCCTCAGCTATCCGGATAGCGGTGAGCATGTCATCAGCCCGGTGTGCGTGGACGCGTGCGCGCATTTCTCGGCGCAGCACTTTCCCCAGCGCATCCAGTTTGAGGTCGCGTTCCGGCAACTTGGGCGACTCGGCATCCGCATCGCCCGCCTCTGCTTTGGCCTCGTATTGCGCCAGATCAGCCTCGTACCGGCGCCATTTCTCCAGGTAGTTTTGGGCATCAACCAGTGCGGCGCGCAGTGCCGCCGCGTTTCCCATCCGCGTAGATGGCAGTTTCTTCTGTTCGCCATAGACTCGCTTGGGGTTCTCCCCCAAGGCCATCTTCATGCCGGCCGGCTCTAGCAGCACCATCTGCTCCACGCTCGCCTTGGGTGCGGTCTTGAGACAGACCCACTGTCCCCCGATTAGATTGGCACTGCCGGGTCCGGTCAGCACCGTCGTCACGCCAGCGGTCACCAGGTCCTTGAAAGCTGGGTCTTCAGGGTGGACTGCATCCAACGCCCGCAGATGAGGGGTGATAGGGTCGGTCATCTCGTTCCCGTCGGAATACTCCCATCCGATGCCATCCGGAAAGATTCCCACGTGGCAGTGAGCATCGATCAGGCCAGGCATCACCACCTTGCCAGTGGCGTCGTAGATCTGGGCATCCTCGGGGATTTCAACCTCCTCTCCCACGGCGACGATCCGCCCCCCTTCGACCAATACAGTACCCTTTTCCAGCGTGCCTTGGGTGACAGTCATCACCTTGCCATCGACAATCGCGATCATTCAGCTTTCCTCCTTAGTTACATTGAAACCATTGAGCATTGTCACTCCCACTTTCAGCCTCCGCAATCTCTTGATGCCTGGAGGAGACCGAGTGCATCACCTCGTTGCGGTGGGCCAGAACTGGCCGCCATCAGCACAGGGTGCGAACAATTCCCAGGCGGCCGCCGGACATGCCTAATCGCATCCTGTTTGAGCGGCATGTCGACCCTGGCTTCATTAGTCATCCATCTCCCGGTACCGCTGCCACACCGCTGCCGAAAGCTCCATCGCTTTGGCGGCGATGGCCGCCTCGTCCAAGGTCAGCAGAACTCGATCGCGCATGAGCCAGTTTCCGGCGACCATGGTCGATGTGACGCAGCTAGCCTCAAACCCGAATAGAACATGCCACGGGAGGTTCTCGGGCGTCAGTTGGGTAAAGGGATGGTAATCCACCAGAATCAAGTCTGCACAAGAGCCGGGCGAGATTTCTCCCACGCGCGCGTTGGGCCAGAATTCCGCCGCCAGCGCCGCGTTGTTGGTTGTTGCCATCTGCATGATGTCATAACCGTTCCCCCGACGCGGGTCTCCATGCCACAGTTTGTGCACCAGGTAGGCAGTTTTCCACTCGGCCCACATGTTGTTGCCAAAGCCATCATTTCCCATGCCCACCTTGACGCCCCCCCGCATCAGGGTTTCGACTGGGGCAACGCCGACAGCGTTGTTCATGTTAGAGCGAGGCTGATGGGTCACCCACGTCCCCGTGTCGCGGAGGATCTCCATCTCCCAGGCATCGATGTGGATGCAGTGAGCCAGGATCGTCTTGGGGCCGAGAATGCCAGCTTCGTAGAGTCGCTCTACCACCCGCTTCCCGCTTCGGCGCAGGCTGTCCTCCTGGTCTGCAATCCCCTCGGCCGCATGGATGTGAAAGCCGGTGTCCAGTCCCTTTGCGGCTGCGACGCGGTCTGCCAGCGTGTCATCAGAGAGGGTTAGCGATGCATGGAGGCCAAAGGAGGCTGCTAGCAGCGGATTGCCCATTTCTCTGACAGCGTTCAAGAATCGGACATTCTCGTCTATTCCGTCCCGCGCTGTGGCCCGGCCGGGGTCCGTTTTCTGTGGAGAAGGGTTTCGGTCCGTTACCTCATAGCAGAGGCTGGCGCGCAGTCCTGCCTCGGTCACGGCTTCAGCAATGAGATCCAGGCTGCTGTCGATCGCGGAGGGGCTGGCATGATGATCAATCAGAGTAGTGGTCCCGTGCTTGATGGCATCTACCAAGCAGACCAGAGCGCTGTACTTGACATCGAGGTCCAGCAGCGCCCGGTCCAGCCTCCACCAGAGCTTTGACAGGATCTCGGGAAAATCGCGGGGCGGATCACCCGGGATGGCCATCCCCCGGGCGAATGCACCATAAAAGTGGGTATGAGCGCAGATGTTGCCAGGCATGAGAAGCTGGCTGCCAGCATCCACGATCTCATCGTCTGGAAAGGCAGCTCTCAGCGCGCTCGTGGCGCCGACATCGGTGATCAGCGCGCCGTCGACCCGGACAGCACCGTCCCAGACGATTTCGTTGGCCTCACCAAGCGTGATGATCGTTCCATTGGTGATAAGCATGACTCTCTCCTTGTTCCTTCCACCGGCGCCGCGCCTGTGCTCCGGTCACGGTCTAGAAAGCCGGGGGGCGGCACGAATCAAGGGAACTCGCCGATCCGTTGGGCGCCGCTGGGGCTAGCCGAGACTGGATGCTCCACCTCCAGCATCCGGTGGGCGAGCGCGACCCTCTCTGCGCCGCGCGGCCGCTCTACAGCCCAGCGCCGACGGGCGACCGTGTGACGAGTGAATTCTAGCACAGCCCCCGTGGAGGAGCAATAGGAAGGGCCAACAGGTCGCGGACCATGCTGTACGCCTCCTATTCCGGCGCGCGTCTGAGTTGCACCGGCGCGCCGTCCTGAACCCTGCGGAACTGGGTGGCGTCCCCGACTATGCGACCGAGAACGTTTACCGGGCTGTAGGCACGCGGCCGTTCATCGATACTGGCAGGAGTGGGTCCGAAGAAGATGCAGAACGCCTGCCCCACCGGCCAGTAGCCCAATTCCCCCACCTCGACTTGAGCTCGGGCGTCTGGTTCCTGCTTGGCCGTCACCGGGATCTTGGAATAGATCTCTTCCCCCCAGACAGTGGCGGTCCCCGCCATCGGCAGCCTTTCCCAGATCTGCCGGGCGGTGGGGCTGTCGTTCAATTCGGCCGCCAGGGATATGTCTCCGGCAGAGATGGTGATCCGGTTCATCTGCTCCCTCCTCGCATTCTGAGATTACTGGAGCCGCCCCGGCGCTCCGAAGGCTGCCAGTCTTGCTGAAAATCGCCCAACAGCTCGCTTAGAACTTGCTCGGTGTGCTGGCCCAGCAGCGGCGGCGGCCGCCGGATGGTGGCCGGAGTGTCAGAGAACTTGAAGGGGAAACCGGCTAGCTTGATCGAGCCGGCCGTGGGGTGTTCCACTTCCAGCACCATCTCCCGGGCGGCTGCCTGGGGCAGACTGAATGCTTCCGGCACGGTGTTGATCGGAGCACACGGGACCCCGGCACCGTTCAGGGTCTCAATCCACTTGGTCGCATCCCGGGTGGCGAACACCTCGTTGAGTATCCTTGTGAGGTCCGCGAGGTTCTCCATTCGCTCAACATTGGCCGCAAAGCGGGGATCATCGCGCAACTCTTCCCGGCCGATCACCGCGCACAAGGCGCCCCATTGAGCCTGGTTGGCCGCCGCCAGCGCAAAGTGGCGATCCCGGGCGCGAAAGGTTGCATAAGGGGCAATGTTGGGATGAGCGTTGCCCAGGCGGCGCGGCTCTTGCCCTCCCACCAGGTAGTTACTGCCCACGTTGGCCAGCCAGGCAAGCTGGGTCTCCAGCAAGGAGAGATCCACCCGCTGTCCACGGCCGGTCAGTTCCCTGGCGCGCAAGGCGGCCGCCACTGCAAAAGCGGCAAACATGCCGGCCGTAATGTCTACGATCGGTACCCCCACCCGTGCCGGTTCACCGTCAGGGGGTCCATTCAGACTCATCAACCCCCCTTCTGCTTGAGCCATGAAATCATATCCGGGCCGGTCTGCGTCCGGCCCAGTCGGTCCATACCCGGTAATAGAGGCCCAGACCAGACGCGGGTTGAGTTGGCCCAGTTGATCATAACCCAGGCCGAGCTTCTCAAGGCTGCCGGTCTTGTAATTCTCTACCACTACATCTGAGACGACCGCTAGCTTGCGCAGCGCCTCCCGGCCGAATCCAGTCTTGAGGTCCAGTTCGATCGAGCGTTTGTTGCGATTGATGGACAGATAATAGGCGCTCTCCCCACCGGCAAAGGGCGGGCCCCAGGAACGGCTGTCGTCGCCCTTTCCCGGGCGTTCGACTTTGATCACGTCGGCTCCCATGTCGCCCAGCATCATGGTACAGTAGGGTCCAGCCAGGGCACGGGTCAGGTCCAGAACGCGAATCCCTTCGAATGGTGCTGTCATCGCTCCTCCGCTGATCTACCAGCCACCAGGAATCAATTCG
>WSZX01000175.1 GCA_013139935.1 Ardenticatenales bacterium | reverse complement strand
CATTGGGGTCTTCGCCGATCTGGCCGGTGGCGTGGGCGCCGACCGGATTGAAATAGCGTAGTAGGGCGATGTTCCAAACTTTATCAGCCTGGTGCAGGTCCCGTAGGATCTCTTCGATCATCCACTTGGTGCGGCCGTAGGGGTTGGTCGCACCCAGCGGAAAATTCTCGGTGATCGGCACTTTGTGAGGGTCGCCGTAGACTGTCGCCGACGAGCTAAAGACCAGCGTCTTGACTCCGTGCTTTCGCATCACATTGCAGAGGACGAGGGTGCCCGTGATATTGTTGTGATAATAACGCAGCGGAATCTCGACCGACTCACCGACCGCCTTGAGCCCTGCAAAGTGGATCACTGCATCCACCGGGCTGCTGGTAAAGACACCGTCCAGGGCTTTGCTGTCCAGCAGATCGACCTTGTGAAACACCAGAGCTCTGCCTGTCAGCGCCTGCACTCGCCGAAGCGATTCCTCTTTGCTATTGCAGAGATTGTCAACGACGATGACCTCGTATCCGGCTTGCAGCAATTCCAGACAAGTGTGACTGCCGATGTAGCCTGCTCCGCCCGTGACAAGTACTCTCATCCAGTTTCCTCAATGATCATGCGAAAGTCGAATTCCTGCGGCATAGGGAACTCGCGGCGCACGCGAGCCTGGAGCTGCTCGTCCACCTGGATGTTCTCTGCCGCGCTCAAACGCTGCTCATGGTAGTCGAACCAGAGCTGAGACAGCGATATTTCCCCCTCACGAAGGTCCTCTACGATCGGCTTTGCGGCAAAGAATCGCGCCACGGTATCGAAATCGCCCACAGCCAGGGCGGCCTGCGCTTCGAGTAAGCGGATGCGGCCCGCGAAGCGGAGCGACTTGGGCAACTCGTCCAGAAGGGCCAGCCATTCGCCTGGACGCCCCGCCTTAATCTGGGCGCGTCCACATTCGACAGCCAGCGGAATGATGGTGGGCGCCATACGCCAAGCGGCGATGTATAACTGAGACGCGTCCTCGAACAGCTCATCCTCCAGGGCAAGTACCGCCAGGTTCCGCATGGCCCACGGTGTACGGTCGCAGGCCAGCGACAACTCCCAGGCACGCCGCGCTCCCTCGCGGTCTCTGACGTAATGCTGCATGACGCCCAGGTGCAGCCAGGCCAGCCAGTTGGTCCCGCGTCCAGCGTGGAGCGCTTCTTCGAGCATCGCCCGCCACTCGGCCTGGACCAGGTAACCGCTTGGCGCCTTGTCCGGATCTGTCGTCGGCATTGCGCCATCACGGAGCAATCCGCGCCAGGGCGTCTGCGCTTCGCTTAGAGATTCATCGTCGAAAACCAACGCCTCGGAGCAAAAGGGTGGCTCACCGGCAGCCTCGCGGCGGATACGCTCCAGCGTGCCCCAGCCGGAGCCACGCTGCCAAATCTCCGCCAGGGGTAAATCGGCCCAGCCCGCGCTTCGGGCAAATTCAGCCTGTAAATCTTCGTGGCAGATCAGTTGTTCCAGTGAACTTTCTACTGCCCTTTGCGCTTGAGCCCAATCGTCGCCGTGAGCGGCCGCGGGATTGGTCGCCAACAGGCCATAGGCCTCGAGCCAGGTCCATTCGCCAGGTGGCATAGGTACGTGTTCCAATTGAGTCCTCGCCAGTCCTGCCTGGATTTCGATGTAAGGTTGGCCTGTAGGCGAGAGGAATTTTTGCCACTGCCGCCCGCCGCTGCCCGTGCCCCAGACGAACAACTTGCGCCCCTTGAGTCGCTCCGTTGAAACTTGAACCAAGCCCTGCCCGGTGCCATCAAGCGCCGTAATCCAGGGCCAGCGGCCTTCGGGGATGTGGTAGAAGAAGTCCGCCGAATGCGGGATCTGGCTGGCGTAGGAAATATCCAGGTCCTGAGCTCGGGGCACAGGAATGATGTCCAAATTACTGTAATTGAAGCGATATGCCGACTCGGCCGGGATGAGCACGCGGGTGTCGGGCGTTTCGGGCACGGCAATATTCGACCACCAATACATAGGCACCGCTTGGTCGTGGGGGTTGATAATACGCACCCGCACAAAGAGCACCGGGGAGCCATCGGGCAGGTAGGCATCAATCTGATATGGCGTACCCCGGATGCGTTCCCATTCGTACATACGCAGCACGGGCAGACCGTTTGGCCCTGCCACATGGGCCGCGAAGAGAGGCGAGCAGGTGAACGGCGTATGCCCGATGGTGCCAATGTTCCATTCTACGCCCCCGCTGAACCAGGCATTTCGCAGGGCCAGGTTCGCCAGTTGAACGGTGGGATTGACCGCGAGTAGTTCGCGGCCGGTCGGTTTGTGGATGAGTGACCAAAGACGGCCGCCTAATTCCAGCAAGAACGTCGCCCGCAAGATATCGTTCTCCAATACGGCGACGCGAAGATCACGCCGCTGTACTTCCCTGGTGTAACCATCCTGTAGCGTATAAGGCATGATGTTTGGCAAATGCCCGTGAGCCATATTGTGCAACATATTTACCGGGATTTCCGGGGCCGCTTCCCGGATGGCGTGCAAATCGCGTCCGCTGCGCAATGGCGGGAGGGGATTTTCATCACCCAGCTCTGCGCTGGGCATAGGCCAGTTTTCCAGTCGTAGTTCAGTCATATGGATAGAATGTGACTATCATCTTTTTGCCGGTTACTCTAGCATTAGGCAATACTTAGGTGAAAGTCACATAGTTACTATGTATCGCTGGTAAACTTTCGTAACCATTCACTTATGCCAGGTCCAGTTGCACGACAGCCGTCAAATTGTTTGGCCTATCCGGGTTCAACCCCTTGACGATGGCCCGGTAGTAGGCCAGTAGTTGTAATACCGGCAGATAGAGCACATTACGAATCTCTGCCGGTACCTGACTGTGGAAGCTCACATCTGCATTTGATTCGGCCAGGGAGAGGATTTGTCCGCCGAGTTTCTCCATTTCGTGCAGTACGGCCGATTCGTGGGCCTGCTGCTCTTCGGAAAGCAGACCAATAACAGCCGCCTTTTCGTTAACCATCGACATGGGACCGTGCCG
>WSZX01000236.1 GCA_013139935.1 Ardenticatenales bacterium | reverse complement strand
CCGAGCATGGCCTCAATGGCAGCCATGTCTCTCTACCTTCTGGCCGATACTTTCTGGCTGGGTCAGCTGAGCTATCAAGCGATTGCGGCCATAACCATCACGGTTCCGTTCTATATCGTGGTGTATGCCACAGGTTATGGCTCTGGCGTTGGGGTCAACGCATTAGCATCGCGGCGGTTTGGTGAGAGAAACGTTGAGGCGACTAACCAGGTGGCGGGCCAGGTTTTTCCTTTGGCCGCTATCTTCGGTGTCGCCTTCATGATTGTTGGCGTTTTCTTTACCAGGCAGCTGGCCGCTCTACTCGGGGCCACGCCTCAGATTATTGACCTGACGGCGGATTACCTGGTTTTCTTCGGCTGGGGAGTTCCCTTTATTATCTTCCGGGTGATGACCCGCAACGTTTTCCACGCGGCCGGGGACGTGATCAAGCCCATGATTTTTACCGTTTCTGGCTGTGTGGTCAACGCCATCCTCGACCCATTCTTGATCTTCGGCTGGGGGCCTTTCCCGGAGATGGGTATCGGGGGAGCTGGCCTGGCGACGACGATATCGGGTGGACTCGCTACTGCACTCAGCTGCTATTATCTGCTGCGGAGTAGATCCGTTTACCGTTTGAAGCTGCATCACCTCAAGCCAAACCTTACCATCATAGCTCAGATCTATCGTGTGGGTCTGCCCTCTATGCTGATGGATCTGACGGAAGCCGTCATTTTCGTCATATTCGTCCGGATTGTGGCTGGTTTCGGCTTGGTGGCGCTGGCGGCACTGGGAATCGCAATGTGTGTTGCCGAACTCGCCTTCATCCCCGTTGTCGGCGTTGCCCATGCTCTTCTGCCGATTGTCGGTTTCTGTTTAGGGGCACGCCTCTGGGAGCGCCTATGGGCGGCCGTCAGGCAGGGCTCCCTCATTGTTGCGGTGGTGTTGGGTGTTGTCAGCGTGTTCCTGGCGATTTTCGCGCCACAGGTAATCGCCATCTTTAATGATACACCTGAGTTGTTGGCTATTGCCGTGCCGGGGATCCGCATTTTCATCTCGGCCTTGATTCTGGTTGGTCCGGCCATCATGTTCATCATCACCTTTCAGGCATTATCCAAGGGATGGACGGCCATTGCTCTTTCGCTGGCGCGTCAGCTGTTGTTCTTGCTCCCGGCACTGCTCATCCTGCCGCGCTTCATGGGGCTGAGCGGCGTCTGGCTTTCCATTCCGATTTCAGACACCGGCGGTGCCGTTGTGGCCGGGCTCTGGCTTTACCGCGAGTACCGGTTGCAGAGGCGGCGTGGCCTCTGGGATGAAGCGCCGGTGACTGAGCACGTCACGGAGTTGCTGTCCAAGGAGCGTCCTACGCTTGATTGACAGAGGTGAAACCTATCCCCTTTTCAGGCTTTGGAAGCTCTCATCAGGATGCATGAAGGTTTCTATATGAGCGCCTCGCCCTGCCATTCAACAAAAAGCCGCTGCAAGGAATGTTACTCTGGTAGTGAATTCAAATACTACCAGAGATTCGCCGCCACGGGTACGCTGGCGCGGTCGTGAAGCTGGATGGCGTCCTTAGTGCAGCTGGCGCGGCAGATACCACAGCCGTAGCACCGCAGGTGGTCAATGAAGACCTTCTCATTGGCGGCGCTGTATCCTATAGCCCCGAACTGGCACACCCGCATGCACTGCCGGCAGCCGTTGCACAATTCCGGATCTACCTCGGCCACGTACTCGGCACGGAACATGACAGGGAAGCCATTTGTAACCGTCGCCTGCATGGCAAGGCAATCCGAGCGATCGCAGTTGCAGATCCCCCCGATGAACGGCGCCAGAAACGTCCAGACACTATGGCAGAGGCCTTCCTTCTCATATTGCCGGAAGTTTTCCAGGGCCTCTTCCTTCGTCAGGTCTTCAAGGCCGGAGGTATTCGGACCCGTCAGGTAGTCCATGTCGATTTCTTCTATTATCTTCCGCATCTCCCCGCCTTGTGGCATCAGGCTTACCCCGTAGCAGAAACGCTGCTCAGTGCCCAGATTAACGTGGCGGCAGATACAGGGAAGACGTATCACGCTGGTGACAAAGCCGAAGATTCCTTCAAGATCCTCAATGGGCAAGACCTGCCCGAAATGTACCTTCTTCTGCCTGCCGACCAAATACGGCACTAATACGCTCCTGACGAAGCCCGGCATCGTTCGAAGTTTCGTGAGCTTCGTCTGGCCTTCCGGGTGATATTCGGCGCGGGAAAAGAAATCGGCAATAAACTTGCGCCGCTTCAAGTCACTCAGCAAGTCTTCCGAATAGTTTTCCGCTCTCAGGTACCATTTCTTACCCTCTCCGTGCTTATGACAGAACTCGCACATTCGTCCAACCTCCTTCTATCTCAGATGTTTCAAGGCACTATGACACGTTTTCCAGTTCCTTGCCAGGCAACTGAAACCGGCAGTCCTTTGTCTGACGCCGATATTCAGCCTTGGGCGCATCCTTTACGACAGCAGCACTGGCGATGCAGAGCCTGGTGCTGGCCTTCTTCCCATCATTGAAGTCGATCTCATATATGTGGCTTGGCAGGCCTACATCTGTGGCTCATATCACACAGTTCTCGGGAACCATTGGTGACGACTCAGGCAATTGTGGAATATGCCCTTACTTATACTCTGGCTCTCTGGTTCGCCGCCTCGCCATCCATACCGCCAACGCGACGCAGGCGAGCGCCAGAAAGCCTGCCACCCCCATCTTCTCGGTTGGACTAGTGTTGACGACTATGGCGCTCACTGTCACAGCCGGCGCAAACCTTCTCCTGAGCCATCTGTGCCAGGCATTA
>WSZX01000437.1 GCA_013139935.1 Ardenticatenales bacterium | reverse complement strand
GGGCATCCGGGCGCAGCCGCCCGAGGTGAGCGCCCCTTTGGAGCAGTACACTCGGCGGCTAACTGATGATATGATTATCTGCCGCTGTGAGCGGGTGACGTTGCCGGAAATAAGAAAGGTCATCCGGGCGGGCAGCCGGGATGTGAACGAGATCAAGGCGCAGACTCGGGCTGGCATGGGAGCTTGCGGTGGCAAGACCTGCCAGGCTCTTGTCATGCGAGCGTTTTCAGAGTTGGGCGTGCCGTTGGACGAGGTGATGCCGAATGTGGAGCGACCGCTGTTCGTGGAGGTTCCGTTTGGGTTTTTTGCCGGAGCAGACTAGCACTTGTTAAGGAGTAACTTCCCGTCTTGGATGGTGAGCGCTTTGCCCGAACCGCGTCGCATGAATAGAACCACTTACGACGTCATCATCATCGGCGCCGGGAGCGTCGGCGCGCCGGCCGGTTTCTTTTTTGCCCAAGCCGGCCTGAGAACGCTGGTTATTGACATGTTTGCCAGTGTGGGACAGGGGTCGAACACGGCGGCTATCGGCGGCATCCGCGCCACTCACTCGGATCTTGCCAAGATCCGGATCTGCCTCAAGAGTATTGAGATCTTTTCCACCTGGGAAGAGCGCTTTGGGGATGATATCGAGTGGATCGCAGGCGGGTACTGCTTTGTAGCGTACCGGGAAGAGGAGGAGCGGGTTCTCAAGAACCTGCTGGAGGTACAGAAGGATCACGGGCTCAACATCGACTGGATGGACCGGGAGGCGCTGCTGGAGTTGATACCGGCGCTCAATCCCAACGGTCTCATCGGCGGCACTTTCTCGCCGGAGGATGGGAGTGCCAGCCCCATGCTCGCTGCATTGGCGTTCTATCACCGTGCAGTGGAGCGTGGCGCGACCTACCATTTCAACGAAGCCGTGACCGGTATTCTATGTGATGGCGGCCGGGTCCAGGGCGTCAAGACTGACAAGGGGACGTATTGTGCCGGCACGGTGATCAACGCGGCCGGCCCCTGGGCCGGCGAGGTTGCCCGGATGGCAGGAATGGAGGTGCCAGTTGTGCCCGACTCGCACGAATCAGGGATCACCGAGCCGGTGGCTCCTTTCATGCGGCCGATGGTCGTTGACATCCGGCCCGCCGAGGGTTCGGCCAACTTTTACTTTTATCAGCATGTTACCGGACAGATCCTATTTTGCATCACCCCTTCGTCACCAATTGTCGGCACAGACCGGCGCGAAACCTCGGTCTTCCTACCGCAAGTCTCGCGGCGAATGGTGGACCTGATGCCCAGACTGCGCAATCTTAGGGTGCGTCGCACTTGGCGCGGCCTCTATCCCATGACACCCGATGGGTTCCCCATTGTGGGCCAGACGCCTCAAGTGGAGGGATTGGTCCACGCCGTGGGCATGTGCGGGCAAGGGTATATGATTGGACCGGGGTTGGGCCCCCTCTTGGTTCGTCTGGTGACAGACAGCCTGAGTGACGGCGATCGCCAGATACTATATGAGTTGCGCCCGGAAAGACAGTTTCGAGGTGAGGAGAAGCTAAAGTAGCAGGATAGCGGGGAAATGGAGAAAGAGGTAATTACTGACGGCGATGAGGCGAAAACGGTTCAGTGCCCTGAATGCGGCCACACAATCTCGATAGAGGAGGACAGAAACGAGGGGGACGTTCTCGCATGCCCCAAGTGCTCCGTTCAGCTTCAGGCGAATGGCTCTGCTCCTGTGTGGACGGACCTTGTACCGCAGGCAAAGGCAGCCTGGACGGAGCCTGAACAGGGCGAAGACCTGGACCTGGATGAGGCTGAAGCCCTGGAAGAGGCGGTCAACGACGAACTGGACGCCGAGGACGGTTGGCCCGGCCCGGCCCCGCGCTATTTGGCAGCCTTGCGAGCCGCGGGCGCACGATTCAAGCCGCCAAGGGGCCCAGGCGCTATCGGCGTGACTTATCTGACCCGTGAGGGACGGGACAGGTTGCACCGGGAGCTGGATCGCCTGAGGACGGACCGCCTGCCAGCTTTGACTGCCTCGTTGGCTGACGCTTTGTCGGAGGGTTATCGGGATGAGTACGTCACCGAAGTTGAGGAGATGCGCTCGGAACTTGCCCTCATGGGTAATCGCATCCGTGTCCTGGAGAGGCTGCTGGCTGCGGCCGAACCCCTGCACGAGCCCGATACCACGGACACGGTGCAGTTCGGGAGCCAGGTAACGGTTGTCGAGCAGGGTTTCGATCCGGAGAGCTACCGCATTGTGAGCCCGATCGAAGCCGATCCGTCGAGCGGCCGTGTCTCCCACGCATCTCCCCTCGGGCAGGCGCTGATGGGGCGCAAGATCGGTGACCAGGTGGAGATCGAAACCCCCGATGGCCTCGCCGCTTTCCGCATTACAGGCATTGGCTGAATGCTTGGGCCGCGCTATCTGATCGGTGGTCCTGTCCGGCAGCCTGATCGGAGCAGTTTCTTGATCATAAACGTCCAAGCCGTGTCGCTCTGTGTTTGATCCTGATATTATCCTCCTGCACGCGCCGGCCGTGTATGATTTCCGGCAGCGCGCCACCCTCTGGGGCCCGATCAGCGACCTGGTGCCCTCTACACCAGTGTTTGAGATGTACCCCATTGGGCTCACCACCCTGGCAGAGTTCCTGGAGCGGTTTGGCTACCGGACGCGCATCATCAATCTCGCGGTCCGCATGCTTCGGAACCGGAGGTTCGATGTCGAAAGGCTGCTGGCCTCGCTGCGCAGCCCGCTGGTCTTTGGCATCGACCTCCACTGGCTTCCCCATGCCCACGGCGCGCTGGAGATCGCCCGGTTGGTCAAGAAGGTTCACCCCGACGTGCCTGTCCTGCTGGGTGGTTTTTCCGCTTCCTACTTTCACCAGGAGATCATCCGCGATTTCCCGCAGGTCGATTATGTACTGCGCGGCGATTCGACCGAGGAGCCGTTCCGCCGCCTGATGGACGCCATCGCCTCGGGCCGGGAACCAACTAGGGTCCCCAATCTCACCTGGCGCGATGGCAGCGGGGCTCTCCGCGTCAATCCCCAGACCTACGTGCCGGATAACCTGGATCATGTTCTGCTCGATTACCGGCAGGTGATCAAGGCGGTGGCCCGATACCGTGACCTTGCCAGCTACATCCCTTTTGCCAAGTGGATGAGCTATCCGATCACCGCCGCCCTGTCCTGCAGGGGTTGTGTCCACAATTGTACCTTCTGCGGCGGGTCCGCGTTTGCCTCCCGGATGATCACCGGCCGGGAGAGGCCGGCGTTCCGGGCGCCGGAGGATCTGGCAAATGACGTCAGGAGCATTGGCCGGCTCTATCGCGGTCCCATTTTTCTGCTGGGCGACATCCGCCAGGCAGGAATAGAGTATGCGCGCCGCTTTCTGCGCGCCGTTCAGGGCTACCGGGGCGAGGTGATCATTGAACTCTTTACGCCGGCTCCGCGTGCCTTTCTGGAAGATGTCGCCGCTGCACTGCCCAACTTTGTCCTGGAAGTCTCGCTGGAATCGCACGATCCGCGAGTACGGAAGCTGACCGGCAAGCCGTACCCCGGCAAGAGTATGGAAAAGACGATGCAGGCAGCCCTCGACGTTGGCTGCCGGCGGTTGGACGTCTTTTTCATGATCGGCTTGCCCGGGCAGGACTACCGGTCGGTAATGGAGACGATCGACTATTGCGGCGAACTGCTGCGCCAAAACGATGACGATCATCGCCTGTGGCCCTTTATTTCGCCAATGGCCCCGTTCCTGGACCCTGGAAGTCTGGGCTACGAGCGGGCGGAGCAGTTCGGCTACCGAGTGCGGGATCGTACTCTGGCGGCCCATGCCCGTGCTTTGCTACGGCCGACCTGGAAGCACGTCTTGAACTATGAGACCCGCTGGATGACCCGGGACGACATTGCGGCCGCTACCTACCAGGCGGGCCTGCGCCTGAACCGGCTCAAGGCACAGTATGGACTCACAAAGCGTGATGAGGCGGAGCGGACCGAGGAGCGCATCAAATGCGCCATCAGCCTGATGGCGCAGATCGATGGTCTGATCGAGTCTACGCTTCCGGAGGAGCTCGATGCCCGGATGATGGCCCTCAAGCCGCAGATTGATCAAGCCAACGAATCAACGGTCTGTAAGAAGGAAGAATTGGACATTCCCACCCGGGGGATACCCGTCCGGCCGCTGTCGATCGCCAAGGTCGTTCTGGCAGATGGTTGGATGGCGATCAAGCGTCGGATCGACGGCCGATCCGGGCGGAGGCGCACCAAAGAGACGGAGCACTAGGCCTCACCAGTGTACTGGCCTGGCCCGCTATCTGGGAGCATCCAAGCGGGAAAGTAGGATCACCGGGATGGTCGGCCGCACCGATCTGATACGACACCATATGGGCCTCGGTGATCGGCATGAACAACTGGCTGCTCTATCACAACTGCCAGTCACCGGGTATGGCGCTTCGCTTTGATTACCTGGTTGAATTGACAAGTGGGCGTCAAGGTGGAGAGTCAACTGTCCGTCCGGACGATGCCGAGCTGGAAGGCAAGGTGCACCAAGTCGACCACGTTGCTGAGGCCGAGCTTTTCCATCAGGCTGGATCGATGGGATTCGACGGTCCTCACCCCCAGTTTCAACTCGTGAGCAGCCTCCTGCGTGTTCATCCCTTCCGCAATCAGTTGCAGCACCTCTCGTTCCCGTTTGGTCAGCTTGTGCAGCGGGGGCATTCCCTGGCTTTCCACCCATTCCAGGTAGCCCTCCACTACCGGCGCCAGAACCGAAGGGCTCAGATAGAGATGATCCTTGTGCACCGACCTGATGGCCACCAGCAACTCTTCCAGAGCTGATTGCTTGATCACATAGCCGTGTGCGCCAGCTCGCAAGGCTTCGACTACGTGTGTTTGATCCGTGAGCATCGAAAGAACGATAACCCGTGTTTCAGGAACTTGAGAGCGGATCTGGCGGGTAGCCTCAATCCCGTTCAGCAGGGGCATATGAATGTCCATCACTATGATATCCGGCGAGAGTTCCTTGGCCATCTCGACCGCCTCCCGGCCGTTGCCCGTCCCCCCGACCAGCTCAATGCCGTTCTCATCCAAGGTCCTGCCCAATGCGTCGCGGAAAATCTGGTGATCGTCGGCCAGGACAACCCGAACTGTCATGATGGGTCCTCGCGCAG
>WSZX01000035.1 GCA_013139935.1 Ardenticatenales bacterium | reverse complement strand
TCTTCACAGGCCTCGGAGGCAACATAGGCCACAACTGCATCCATGATTTGCTGCTTCAGGTCCTCGGGGAATTCTGGACCAAAGGACATGGTGTCGTTGGGGATCTCACCCGAAAGGGCTAGGATACGAACCTTTTGCACCACATCCGGCGCTTCGTCGGTGATGGCGGCGCGGGCGTCCAGAACTCGATAGCCGCCACAGTAGAGTTTCCCCTCGTCATTCAGGCCGCATTCTTCGATCAGCTCATCGGGGATGTCAGGCGGATCGTCCACCGTCCAGTTTCCCTCGGGGAGCAACGGTGCGCTGAAATAGGCGGTACCCACATCGGCCTCGCCGTTGTACACCGCCTTGACCGACTGCGGGTGACCGCCGGCCTCAACCATGTCACCAATCGTGACGCCCAGATCGTCGAACATGGCAGATGGGTAGAGAAAGCCGGAGGTAGACGTAGCAGACGGGTAGGCCCAGGTTGCGCCTTCCAGATCCTCAAGAGTCTGGTAATCACTGTCTCGAGCCACCAGGAACTCAGCCCAGTAGACATTCCAGCCATAGCGAACAGAGGCCAGGCCTGGTTCCACCCCACAGAGTTGGTTGGCCAGGGCGTATCCCATGGCGGGAATGAAGCCAATCGTGTCATCCGGCGAGGCGCACATCTCTTCGATGGTGGCAGCGTACGAACTGGGGACACTGACCTCGAAGAAGAGGCCGGTGGCTTCGTTGAGAGCTTGCATAATCAACTCGCCGCCGGCGATTATGACAGCACCATCGACAGAAGGCACAAAGAGCACCTTGATCGGAGTTTCGGGGCAGCCAGGTGAGGCGTATGCGCCGCAGCCGATATCATCGTAGGATACAACAAAGCTCGGCCCGAACCACTTCATGTTGGTTTCCTCGAGCCAGCCGTCCGCCTTCATCTCGACGAGAGCGGCGTTGATGGGCTCGACCAGGTCGCTGCCTTTGGGAAAGACAAAGCCCAACTGGTCGCTGGACACGGACCGCCCGATCAGCTTCAATTGGTCCTTGTTGGCGCCCATGTATCCCAGCCCAGCGGTCTCGTCAATAAGAACGCCATCAACATCGCCGGCGATCAGCGCCTGAACGGTCGTGCCAAAGTCCATAAAGGCAATCACCCGGTCCGCACCAACCAGTTTGACCGCGGCATCATAGTTGGTGGTAGCCTCCTGCTCACCCAGAATCAAGTCGGCGTTGGCGGCCAACTCATCTGGGCCCTCAAACCGGTCCTCATCGACAAGGACCAGCAAGCGTTGCTCGATGGCAACGTACCCGTCGGAAAAATCGACGACCTTGGCGCGTTCGTCAGTGATCGTGATCCCATCGGCCGCCATATCAAACTGGCCTTCGGAGACCGCAGCGATCATGGTGTCCCAGCCGAACTCCATCCAGACTGGCTTGCAGTTCAGGCGGACGCAGATCTCGTCGATCACATCATAGTCCCATCCCATCGCTTCACCGGTCTCCAGGTTGATATAGTTGAAGGGCAGGTATGCGTTCTCGATGGCGATGGTGATATCGCGGCCACCCAGGTCTGGGAGTCCGGGCTCTTCCTCGGGTGGGGCCTCGGTGGCTGCCGGCACCGCGGTGGCAGCGGGCGCCTCGGTGGGCTCGGCCTCCGGTTGGCAAGCAGCCAAGACCAGGCTGGCTGCGACCAATAATACGAGAACATAAAACAGCTTTTTCATCTCTTTTCTCCTGTCGATTCAAGGGTTCCGAATGCTGGTTGTAGAGTTGGGGTCAGTTCTGTCGTTCTGTGTCTTATGGGCGTTCACCTCCTTCTGACTATCAGAGTCTGCACACTCCCGGTGTTGGCCGGGAGCGCGCGAATGGCTGTCTACTCGGTTTCCAATCGTCTTTCCATCCACTTGACCCCCATGGACAGAACGAGGGTGATGCTCAGGTAGAGAAAAGCCACCGTGTTGTAGGTTGCCGGGTAGAGAAACGACGCGGCCGCATATTTCTTCCCCAGATGCGTGATCTCATTCACCCCTATCACAGATACCAGCGACGATTCTTTGAGCATGGCGATAAAGTCATTCCCGAGTGGGGGGAGAATACGACGGAGGGCCTGGGGAAAGACAACCAGGCGAAAAGTCTGAAACCCGGTCAGTCCCACCGCGTGGGCGGCGTCTATCTGTCCCCTCCCTATGGACTGGATGCCCGCCCGAAAGATCTCGGCCGAAAACGCTCCATAGTTGATCGACAGAGCAATGATGCCGCGCGTAACAAAGCTGAGATCGCGGATGCTAATACCGGTCAGGGGATTCTCAGCAGCTAGCCATCCCGCTGAAGATAGCTGCTCGCCCAGGGCATTGATCAGGTTGACGGCCGCCGGGACAACCACCAGGGCGGTATAAAAGATCAACACAATCGCCGGAATTCCACGAACGATTTGGACATAGAGCATGGCGATGTTTCGGGCCACGACGTTTGTCGACAACTGCGCCAAGGCTGTGGCCAGCCCCAACACCAGCGAAATCACATACGCGATGAGGGTGATAGTGATGGTGAGCCTGACCCCCACTACAAGCGATTCCAGGATACTCTTGTAGGTCTGGTTGGTGGCAAACTGATAGATCAACAACACAGCGCCCAGGATGATGACCAGCCCCCACCAGGGGAATTCCGCCAGTCTGTCAGTTACACCTACTTGAAACGATGGACCGCGTCTGGTCGAGGAGGGGGCGCTCATGTATGGATTCGTCTCGCGATAGCTGGACCTGAGTACCTGGAAGCACGACGCACTGGAGAATTCTACCGCAATTCCGGCAATGGTGCAAAACTGAGAATGTAGAAAAACAAGCGAGGCGCCGTCCCCTTTGCAGTTCCGCTGCTGCCCAAGGGAAGGTGGCAGGGGGTTGGGGCTCTTTGCGCCCCACCCCCCCCCGCCTCACTCTCCCGTCGCCGCAGCCCCTTTTTCAACATCCTCCAAAACTCGGGCATCAAGAGCTGGGCCTATCACTCGAGACGGGGAACGGGACCAGCAAGTCTCAATGTAGTAGGTTGGGGACACGCAAGCACTTGTTAAGGAATCACTTCCCG
>WSZX01000355.1 GCA_013139935.1 Ardenticatenales bacterium | reverse complement strand
GGCTCGTTCTCGATCACGCCGACGGGCAATTCCAGGCGAGCCTTGCCATCGAGGTACCATTCAGTGACTTTCATCACCGGGTAACCAAAGATGGTCGCTTCGATATAGTGCCGGTAGCCCTGGCCGGCGACGTGGGTGAATCTGAAACGTGCAGGGAAGTGCAGGCCAAAGACGCGTAATCTGCCGCGCCCGCTGACAACGGCCGATTCGATGACCGGAATCTGATTGCCCATAATGGTCTCATAGTAGCGGGCGACGGGCGCCGGCAGATCGGCCGGCAACTCGATGGTCGGTAGGGCCAACGTTTGTTCCGGGTAGGCGGCAAAGGGCTCCGGCTTGATCTGGAGTCCCCACCAACCGGCGGCGGCAACTGCGCCAAGTGCTCCGATCACGATGATGGCGTACTTTATCATGGTGTTTTTCTCCTTGTTTACCACACTCAGAATAGTCAGGCGCCCCGGCGGAGCACCGGCTTGCTGTGAGCTATAAACTCACAATCATGTAGGCTTCACGGGCGTTGGCGGCGAGAAGAACGGCGATTGCCAGGCCCAATCCAACCCACTGCTCGAGGGTCAGGGAAAACTCTGGCTTTGGGGTAACAGGCTCGTAGGTTGGTGGGATAAACCGCGTGACGTCATACAAGTTGATCGAGTAGGTAGCCGCAGCCACAAGCGTAAATGCGGCGATTTCGTATAAACCCGTGCGTCCGAACACGGCCAGGGATGGCGCCATGCGCTCTGGTAGTTGGATTGAAAACGAGTTGGTACCAAGGCAGATGGCGTATGTTGTGAGCCAGGCCAGAGGGATGATGTATCCCAAGGGGTAGCCTCTAAATCGATATATCCGGTTGGCCAGCACAATCAGCAATCCCGCCATTAGATTCAGGGCCACGATGCGCAGCCACTCGGCGATAAAGCTGCCTGCTGCCTCGTCTCCGGCCAACATCGCACTCCCGGTGCGGCCGCGCAGCACACCCTCTGGCATCAAGTAGTAGCTCAGCGTCCACGCCACAGTGAACAGCACCAAGCCCAGCCCAAATAGTGCCAGAAATCGGACGTACAAACTGTCGTGACAAAGTAAGCGTTTCATCAAAAGCCTCCTCATATGGTAGGTATGACCTGCCTTCCCGGAAGCTTGAGCTCCTCCGCTTTGGGAAAGGCCCAGTCTGTGATCACTCGTCGGAATCTATCTTGCGACGTCCTTGCGAATCTATCGCCGCGCCTATCAGCAGGCCCAATGCCGCGCCGATAACGCATCCCCACGCCAGGTTCTCGAACAGCATCAGGCCAAAGATCATGCCGATGGCGGCTCCGATTGCCAAGCCTGTTCCCGTGGTATCAACGGTCTTGCGAGAGTTTTCTCCCTTGCTCGAATTCTGTTCCATTTTCGTGCTCCTTTCTGTCTGCTGAATGCTTCCCTGCTCATTTCCTACTAGCAGAGTAATACAGAAAACTCCCCGGCGCATCGGCCAACCGGGGAGTTTGTAACCTGGCCAGGTGACCAGGTGCTGTGCCCTTGGAGTCTGCCAGCCAATCAGACGGCATAGCTTTGGGCGCACTTATTTCGAGAGAACTCTAGTCGGTCAGGATGGATGTTTCGAGCATGTGCTGGAGCGAGGGATCGAGGACAGCGAGTTGCTCGGCGGTCTGACCGCTGGCGTAAAAATCGAAGGCGAGCCGGGTGTCCCCCAGGTTGACCACGAAGAT
This sequence comes from Ardenticatenales bacterium, assembly GCA_013139935.1. GTDB lineage: Bacteria > Chloroflexota > Anaerolineae > Promineifilales > UBA4811 > GLR113. The sequence continues at coordinate 1,480 of WSZX01000355.1, read as the reverse complement.
CACGTGAGTCTCGACCGACTGCACAGGCGCTCGTGTGTCGTCGCCCTGCGCCGCCGAGGAGTAGACCTCGACGGTGAAAAGCCGCCCACTGGCCCAGTCTAGCTCGATCGGCTCCGAGTGGATTACCTGTGAAGGGGTGGGCAGCATGGCTGCCTCTGCCTCCTGCGGGGGCCGGATGTCCATCCAGTTGACGCCGATGCGCAGGCTGTTGCCGCCGTCGGGCGCCCAGGCCCACTCCGGTTCAAGCCGCAGCCAGCCGGCGGGTACTCTGAACACCAGCCCCGCCTCTGGGATGTTCACCTCTTGGTACACAGGGGCAGGCGTTGGGGAGGATGTGGGCACAAACACCACACGATCCCCGCTACCGTGGTACTCGTACACTGCGCCATTCACTACCAGCCGGATGACATAGCCCGGCGTGATGACCTGGGCGTACATCTTGCCCGGCTCAGGGACGCCCAGGCTGGCGTCGGGGAAATCGGTTGCTTTGACGCTCTGCAGCGCTATCTCGTCGGAGCTGACGGCCAGTCGCTCCTGGAGATCGGCGGTGGCCAACTCCACCAGGGGTTGCGCTTTGCCATGCTCCTCTGCGATGACTTGCGGAGGCGAGCCGCAGCCAGCCAACCCCAGCGCCGCGATCAATGTGAATGCCACCAGAGGTAGCGCCATCAGAGAATACTTGCTTTTTGTCATCTTTCGCTCCCTTCTTTCGCTTGTTGAATGCTCTCCCGTTTGATCTTGCGCTCTCAGCGTACCCCAGATAACTCCCCGGCGCACCGGCCGACCGGGGAGTTTGGAGACTGGTCAACTGGTAGTCTTTCTACCTGGTCAGGTGGCCAGGTCCCCCTCAATTACGGAAACCCCTATCATCCAGCGCGACGATCAAGGATCAAGCGCGTCTGCCCAAGGCGGGGTTCGCCGCGATCAAGGCCGCCGGCGGGAACTCGAAATGCGGGAACCCCACCTCCGACACGGGCAGGGGGGACGTGGACGTGCCCTTTGAGCTGCGGCCAGCCCCAGCTGCACGCCCAGCCCGACCTGGGAGACGGTCTGGAGCGGCGCAAATTGGCGAGGCAACGTGCCTGCTGCAAGCGCGGCTCGACACCGTTCCACCGATGGGTCAGGTTGGAGCACGCTCAAGCGCGGTCGCGGGGATTATGGACAGTCTATCGCCAGGAGACAGAACGGTCTCTAGTCCATCTCGCTCGCGTTATGCTCTCGCTGTTGGCTTGTCCGGATCTTTCAGAACCAGCGTCTCCTGGTCAAAACCGGTGCGGTCCTCCCGCAACTGCCAGCAACACGTCTCGGTCGCCTTGCCCTCTTGTACTGAGGTGATGAGATACGAGTACCGGGGCCAAGCTTGCTCGCGGTCAGTCTCGGACGGGCTGGCGGCATGGTCGGGATGGGAGTGGAAATAGCCAATCACCTCCAGTTCTCGCTGCTCGGCGAAAAGCTCACCCTGCAAGAGCTCCTCCGGGGG
>WSZX01000438.1 GCA_013139935.1 Ardenticatenales bacterium | reverse complement strand
CTGACCGTGGAAAGACGGTCAGTCGCAAGAATCGCATGCGGTCTCCTGGTTGGCCACCCGTTTCGTAGCTCTTTTCCACGCCATTTGGACGGGCGTGCGCGATACGCTGTTTCACATACTACAGCCGATGGCCTGAGACCGTCGGAAAAACCAAACAACGATTTGATCGTTCCAAACAGAGATGAAGCTATGCAGCTATCAACGATTGCCTGTCTGGTGCGCGAATGACCTCAGAGATTGCCCTTACGCTTACCATCATTGTGGCCTCGATGGTCCTCTTTGCCACCGAGAAACTCCGGGTGGACTTGGTCGCGCTGCTGGTTCTGTTGTCCGTGGGACTGACCGGCCTCATCGACCCCGATGAAGTCTTTGACGGTTTTGCCAACTCGGCCGTGATCACCGTTTGGGCGGTCTATATCGTGTCAGGCGGGCTGTTCAAGGCGGGGGTCGCAGATGCTATGGGCCGGGGCATTCTTCGGTTGGCGGGCGAAAGGGAACCCCGGCTCATCGCGACGATCATGGTGACCTGTGGCGTGATCTCGGCCTTTATGAACAACGTTGGCGCCACTGCCATGCTCATGCCAGCCGTGATCGGTATCTCGCGTCGAACCAAGATCGCTGTCTCCAAGTTGCTCATACCCCTCTCCTTCTCGTCGCTGCTGGGCGGGAAGATGACCCTGATCGGCACGCCGGCCAACATTTTGGCCATGGGCATCCTGGCCGACCGTGGTCTCCCGACGCTCGGTTTCTTCGACTTTGCCCCAATGGGCATTGTCGTCCTGGCGACAGGCGTCCTCTATATGGTCCTGGTCGGCCGCCACTTGCTACCAGTGCGCGAGGGGGCGCAAGGCCGGCAGGGTTTCCATCGCCTTCGGGAGTATGTCACGGAGGCAAGAGTTTCGACTACGAGTCCGCTTGCCGGAAAGACGCTTCTCGAGTCCCGCCTCGGTCAGGAATATGACTTTACGGTTCTGGCTCTCGAGCGCGAAGGCGTGAGCCTATCTCCGATTCGGCGGGACACTCGTCTTCAAAGCGGCGATCTGCTCGTGCTCGAGGGCTCGGCTGATGAGCTCATGGCGGCCCGGGAAGCCCTGGGGCTTGCCATCGGGTCCGAGCGGAGGCTGGACCCCGAGCGGTTGGAACCAGGGAATGTTCAACTGATTGAAGCCACACTCGCTCCCAATACTGGCTTGGTAGGCCGCACCTTGCGGGACGTGCGCTTCCGTGAGCGATACGGCTTCACAGCACTGGCAATATCGCGACACGGAGAGACCATCACTCAGAAGCTCCGGGATGTGCCGCTGCAGTTTGGGGATGCCATGCTGCTCCAGGGACCCCTCCACCGGGTGCCACAACTTCAGGAAGGCAGCGACTTCCTCGTCCTCGAACCGCTCCGAGTGGAGCAGTTGCGGCGCAAGAAGGCGCCTATCGCCGTTGCCGCGTTGGCCTTGGCCATCTTGATGGTGGTATTCGCCGACTTTCACATCTCCCTGGCGATGGTGACCGCCGCCGTGATCATGATCCTCACCGGTTGCCTTTCTATCGAGGAGGCGCACGAGAGCATCGACTGGAGGACGGTCTTCCTGGTCGCGGGTATGCTGCCACTGGGAATGGCCATGGAGGTCACGGGCACGGGGCAGTACCTGGCGAACATCATGCTCGGCGCCCTGGGCGACTACGGTCCCACTGCCCTGCTTGCCGGAATGTATCTTCTGGCGGCGTTCGTCACGCAAGCCATGTCCAATGCGGCCGCCATGGTCCTTGTCATCCCCATCGCCGTGGACACTGCTCTGGGCCTGGGGGCCAACCACTTTACCTTCACGATGGCCGTGGTCATTGGTGCGGCCACCAGCTTCCTGTCACCCATTGGGCACAAGGCCAACGTGCTGGTCCTTGGGCCGGGAGGATATCGTTTCTTCGACTACGCGCGGGTGGGCGCATTACTTACCGTGACTCTGCTGGCCGTCTCGATGATCTTTCTGCCGGTATTCTGGCCGCTATTCCCCTAGCCTGGGCTCCCCCCAGTCCGCGTCCGGTGCATCATACCACTTTGCAGGCAGCAGCGAGGCCTTGTGCCTGATCCTGGCGGCGCCATGGAACCCACTGCTTGCCTAGGTTGTGGCGCCCTGTTCATCTCCTCGCTGGCGCTGGCGCCGCGCATTTGGACCGGCAGCCATAAAACTTGCTGGTTGACCTGCCTGGCCGTCTGGTGCTTGGGAATAGCAAACTGAGCTTACCCCCGAAAACTGTACCACGAGCTCAGGAAACCCAGTCCCGCAAGGTTGCGCAGGGGCCGGAACTACTGCAGCGGGAGAATGGCCGGGAAAGCCCAACTCACCCACCGCACCCCGCTCAAGGCATAGTGCCAACTCCTCCGGTACGGGCCCACCGCCAGTGCGTGCAACCCCCGGAGCAGAGGCACCGCGGGCACAGGGTGAGGACCAGCACGCCCAATTCCGGGCTCATCCAAACCGCGAGCAAGAGCCCCATAGCGATCACCCCACTCTGCGCCAGCCACCACCCCGTGCGGCCTGTCTGATTGGCACCGCGCATCACCTGGCCTCCCGGGTATTGACAGCACACACAAACCATTGTATAATGATTTCGTCGACGGTATACAGTCTACGAAGTTAGCGTAATCGAGAATCGACGACGAACATCCAGTGACATCCCTTCAGAACGAGCC
>WSZX01000020.1 GCA_013139935.1 Ardenticatenales bacterium | reverse complement strand
GTGGCCAGCAGCAGGCTTACCCGCCCTGAAACCCAGGCGGAGGCGGGCAGTCACACCATCTTATCGGAGCGCCACAGCCCGTTCGTTCCCGGCGTACGATCATGAAAGATGATCGAGATGGTGCTGGTCACGGTGTTGGCGGGCAGGTGGGCGGTGTCTCTGCCAGCGGGGTGGCGCCGATGTGGTGTCATCAACATGGGAAAAGCCTTGGCTATTCACGTCGGGGCAAGAAACGACCATGTTCGCGTTGTTGCCTACCATGAACCGGGCAGCTTTTCGATTCTATGCGGAACTGAATGATTTCCTCCCGGCAAGGAGGCGACACCAGGTCATCGCTTGTTCCTTTGACCACGGCCAATCGGTGAAGCATCTTGTCGAAGCCCTGGGGGTGCCTCATCCGGAAGTCGAGCTGATTCTGGCAAACGGCCGGTCGGTGGGCTTCAGCTACCTGGTGAGGAACGGTGATTCGATCAGCATCTATCCTCCGTTCAAATCGATCGATGTCTCCTCTGTGACCAGTGTCCAACCCCGGCCGCTGAGCGAGTTCCGTTTTGTCCTGGACAGCCACCTGGGACGGCTGGCGGCCTACCTGCGCATGATGGGTTTCGATACCCGTTACCAGAATGACTTGAACGATGCGGAACTGGCTCGGATCTCCACCTGTGAGGACAGGATTCTGCTCACTCGCGACCGTGGCTTGTTGAAGCGAAGTGAGGTTGTCAATGGACGTTGGGTGCGAGAGACGAGCCCCAAGAAGCAATTGGTGGAGGTGTTGCAGCGCTACGATCTATTTGGAGCGGTTGCTCCCTTTCGGAGATGCCTGCGCTGCAACAGCATGCTGCAGCCCGCTCCAGAGGAGATGGTGAACCGCGCGGTGCCGCCCATGGCCCGGCAGAACTGTGACAAGTTCCTTTTCTGTCAACCATGCGCCAAGGTGTATTGGAATGGCTCGCATGTACGCCGGATGTGGAACCTGATCGAGTGGGCCCTGGCACACGGCCGGACTGGCGGGACGTCCGCCCCTGATGAACCGTAACCTCAAGACCCTCGCTCTTGCCCTGTTCACCTGGGCATTGGGCGAAGGATTGTTCATTTACCTGGTTCCGCTACACCTGGGGGAACTTGGCGCGAGTGCTGAGCAGATTGGCACTTTGATTGGGCTGGGTTCGCTGGCGCGGGTTGTGGCTATGCTCCCGGCCGGGTTTGCCGCTGATCGCCTGGGGGTGCACCGCGTGATAGCTGGCGGCTGGCTGACTGGATTGGCGGCCGCGATAGTCATGGCTGGAGCAAGCGGCATACGGCTGTTTGCGGCCGGGTGGATCATGTATGGGTTGTCGGGCTGGGTGGTTCCTGCTCTGACCAGCTATGTTATCAGCGAAAGGGGAACGCTCAAGCCCGAGAGAGCGCTGACGTGGGTCTTTTCGACCTTTTCGGCCGGTCTGGTGATCTCTCCCGCGCTGGGAGGTCTGATTGGCGAGCATTTCGGCCTGCGCTCCTCATTTGTCGTGGCGGTGGGGCTGTTTGGCATCTCTAACCTGATCGTGCGACTGAGGCGGCCGCCACCGGTGGGGTTTGAGGTGCCAGACTACAGTGACGCAAGCCTGTTGCGCAATCGGCGCTTCATGGGGCTCATGGGGGTGGTGTTTGTGGCGATGTTCGCGCTCTGGCTGGGTATCCCGTTGGCCCCCATCTATTTGCAGGAGCGATGGGGGGCAAGGGTCTCGGAGGTTGGTCTGCTGGGGTCGGCTGCTTCGCTTGGTGAAGTGGTGTTGGCGCTGTTTCTTGGCAGCCGACCGCCGCGCCGGGCATTCATCGCCCTCCAGGCGGCCGGGTTGGTATACCTGTTGATTCTGCTGAGCACCGGGCAGGCTGGGTGGCTGGCGCTGGGGTTCTTTTTCCGCGCCGGAGCGCTGGTCTCACGCCAATTCATAGATGCCATCTCGGCACGTGTGGTTGCACCCTCCCAATTGGGGCTGGCCTTTGCCATCAGTGCAACCGTGAGCAGTGTGGCTGGCGTGGTGTCGGCCGCCTCTGCTGGGCATCTGTATGCCATCCGGGCACACTTGCCATTTCAGCTCGGACTGCTGCTGATTCCCCTGGCCATAGCGTTGACCTATTGCTTTGCGCCCCGGCCCGGCGATCCGGAAGCTGGACCAGGGCAATGAGATGGCGTGCTGTGATCAGTCCGGTGATGCATCGGTCGTGACTGGCTGGTAGGAGGCAAGGCGGGTCCGACCAGCTGGTTGGCGGATGGTCTGCTGGCCGAGGGGGAACTGCTGCCTTTGCGGCCGGCAAGGCGCGAGGTCACGCGGTTGCACTCCCACGAGCTTGGATTATAATCGCGCGTGCGACTCGAGAGGCCCGTGCCTGATACCGGGAAGAGCAAAGATGTCAGAGAGAATCGTATTGGCAACCACTGTGCAACTGCCCTACCAGTTTGTTCGGGACACGCTGTCAAATAGGCAAGCTATGGAGGTGGTGCGGGACTGGGTTGGCGACTATATGAACGGCGCCGCTCTAGTGAGCAGTTGGACCCCCTATTGGAAAGAGATCCTGATTCGCCGGCCGGGACACCGGGATATCGAGTTGCGCTTCCGGCAGGGGGGACCGGTCCAAGTAGGCCAATCCCAGGACCGGATCCTCTCCGAATCGAGGCGAGTGAAGTTTGAGGAAGCTCTGCTCTCGCTGGTTGACGAACTGGGCTGCGCGCTGACCCAACGGCGAGTCGCGGACGCTGTTCAGTCTCAGTATCGCGACGCCTCGCGCCAGGTGAGAGAGGATGATTCCATCCTGATACAGTTCCAGGTTACACCCCTCGCAAGCAGGCCGGATTCAGCACCCATTGAGATGGCGATGGTGATTCGGAACGATCAATCCATCGACATCTTTGCTCATTGCTCTGACAAGGCTGGTGGGGAGGATTCCATCCGTCGCCTGTTGGCTGACCTCCAGGTCGGCGGCGTTCCGCTGGAAAGCACGGGGCCCATCAGCCAGCGCCGATAGACGCGGGCCTGGGGAGACACGCTCTGCTGCGGCCCGCCGGGCGGCGCAGTGCGGTGCGGGCAGCAAACTATTCGAATTTGAGCCGCCACACACCCAGCGCGGAAAAGAGAACCGCATAGCCCAGCAGGATACCTGTCTCCAGCAGCACGTCGCTCGCTGTCGCGCCTTGGAGGATTATGGCCTGGAATGCATCCATCGCCCAGGCCGAAGGGAAGAGATGGCCCAGAGCCTGCATTGGTGGGGGCGTGATATCGATGGGCCACCAGGCGCCGCCGAGAGCAGCCATAGCCATCGAGGCTCCAATCATGATGTTGCCGGCTTGCTCCTCGGTGCGCACCACAGTGGCAAACAGCATCCCCAAACTGACGATGGCCAGTGAAAACGCAAACACAACCACGACCAGCGCCAACGGATCACGTCCCCAGGGTACGTTGAAGACGGTCACGCCGAACACGATAAGGATGGTGGTCTGAAGAAGACCCAGCGCGAACATGCCCGCAAGCTTGCCGACCAGAATGCTGGCCTTGCTGGCTGGGGTTGTCAGCAAGCGACGCAGCGTGCCCATTCGCCGCTCCTGCACCAGCACGATGCCGACGCCCAACATGGTAGTCATGCCAAACATGACGACCATGCCGGGGGATGACTGGCGGGGACCAGTAAAGTCGGCCCATTGATCCTCATTGTCCAATCCCGTGGCAATCTCCAATTCCACACCCACCGGCGGCGGAGCGAGCCGCTCACCGGCGGCCATCAGCGCGGCTGCAAAGTAGTCTTCCTGTTCGGCCTGGCTGCCAAAACCGGCGACGGTTTCTGCTTCATCAACGGCTATCTGCGCCGCCGCCACAGCCGCGCCGATCCGGCTCATCACCGCTTGGATCTCTCCTTGCACCCGCTGGGATGCATTGAGATTGGAGAACACAAAGGCGGCCTCTACCTTCTTCCCTTCCATCAGGGCCTGGGAAAAGCCGGCCGGCAGCACAACAACTGCGTATACCTGGTCGTCGTCCAGCAGCTTCCGGGCATCCTCTTCCGAGACAAGCTCGGTCCGGACGACCTGGGATTCACCCAGCGCTTTCAGCACCTGGGCAGCCAACGCATTGCCGTCTTGATCTACCAGAGCCATCGGGTAGCGGTTATCCCCGTCACTGCCAAAAGCGGTGTCCATTCCCAACCCAATCACCGCAGTAAAGAGGACTGGCAGTATCAATGAGAAGATCAGAGTGTCGCGCTCTGCCAGACGCATCAACAGGTCGTTGTAGGCAATGACCAGGGCGTGTTTCATCACTGTGCCTCACACCGTCATACGGCGGCGGAAACGGATCACGCCAACCCCGAATAGCACCCCTGTCATGATGGTCAACGCCAGCAGTTCTCCTCCTATGTCGCCCAGGCCGCCTCCCGTGCCCAGTTTGGTGAACCCCTCCAATGCCCAGGCGTTGGGAGTGATCAGACCGGCGGTTCTAAGCCAGTCTGGAAAACCGACACGAGGCACAAAATTGCCGCTGATGGCGCTAAAGACCAGCAACACAGCCATTCCAAAGGTGTTGACCTGTTCCTCAGAGCGAACCAAGGCCGCCAGTACAATGCCAAGGCTGGTCATGGCGCCCACCAGCACCAGCGAAAGCAACGCTACTGCCAGGGGTTCTCCCCAGGTCAAACCAAAGATGGCAGAGGAGAAGCCGATCAGAATGGCGAACTGCAGTAGCCCCATTACGAAGGTGCTTACCAGCTTGCCCCCCAAGATGGATACGGCCGATGTCGGTGTCGCCCGCAGACGGTCGAGGGTGCCGGTACGCTGTTATGCCAGGATCGTCCGCGCCCCTTGTGTCACGCCAAAGGAAAGGAACATGATCGCCATGCTGGGCGCATAGTAGGCAATTATCCATTCTGTGCCACTACCGGCCTCCTCGCTGGCAATCGATTGCTGCCGCAGGGTGATCAGTTGCTGAAAGCCGGCCTCGTTCTCATCTCCGGCCTGGGCCTTTTCGCGCAAGCGTTCGGCCATGTTCTGGACGTATGCCATGATGCCGGCCGGGCTCAGCGTGCCCAAAGCCAGCAGTTGCTGGACTGAGACGGCGCCGCCGACCACGTTGCTGGATACTTGCCAACCAAAGGCCTCCACAATCGACTTGACGATGTTGGAACTGATGGGCTGAGCGGGGTTTGCATAGACGGCGATGTTAGCGGTCTCTTGCTGGAGGCCGCCGCGGAGCATCCCCATACCTTCTGCCAGGCTCAAGCCCCCGGGCATGATCATGTCCGTAAAGCCGGTCGGGATGATGACGGCCGCAGCGAAATCCTCTTCATCAACCATGAATCGCGCTGCCGCCTCTGTCTCGCAGAGTTGCACATCCAACAGGTCGCTGAGGTCCTCTGATGTGAGTAGGTCGACCAACGCCTGTCCGAACTCGCTGTTGTCCATGTTGGACACTGCTACCGGGATGGCGCTGGGTCCCGAACTGCCGCCGCCCAACCCGCCAAAGGCTGCGCCGAGGATCAGTGTCAGGATCATTGGCGTTAGCAGCAAGAAGATGAATGCACTGCGGTCCGCCAGGCGGATGCGAATATCTTTCCAGGCGATGTATGATGCCTTTTTCATCGCTGCTCCCTCCACGTTCGCCCTAGTCGCGCAGTGCCCGGCCGGTGAGGTGCAGGAAGACGGCCTCCAGATTGGGTTCCTGGATGTCCACCGAACGGATCCGGCAGTTGAGCTGATTGGCGGCGGTGATGGCGGCCGGCAGTACTTTCTCCGCTTCCGGCGCGAGCAGTGAGATCTCGTGATCGGCCGCTGAGACCTGTATCACTGTTGGCACCTCCCGCAGGGCAGCAACCAGGGCTTCGCAGTCGGCCCCTTCATCCAGGTGGAACCGCAGGCTGTCGTTTGCGCCCACAATTCGGGTCAGCTCGGCCTGCGTGTCCAGTGCGATGAGTTCTCCATGATCAATGATTCCCACCCTGTCGGAAAGCTCCTGCGCTTCTTCCATATAGTGGGTCGTATAGAGCACGGTCATTCCCTGCCGGTTCAGGTTCTTCACCATTTCCAGGATGTTGCGGCGGCTCTGCGGATCGATTCCCACCGTCGGCTCGTCCATGAAGAGCATTCTCGGCTTGTGCAGCAGACCGACGGCAAGGTTGATCCGGCGCTTCATGCCGCCAGAATAGGTCTCCACCCTTGCATCGGCCCGATCGGTCAGCCCCACCTGCTCCAGCACTTGATCGACGCGCTCCTTAAGCGTGCTGCCGCCCATGCTGTACATGCGTCCCCAGAAGATCAAGTTGCTCCGGGCGCTGAGTGTGGGGTAGAGGGCGATCTCCTGCGGCACTATACCGATGACGTTCTTGACCTTCATCGGATCACGGGTGATAGAGTGCCCCGCTATCGTTGCATCACCGGCTGTTGGTGCCAGGAGGCAACTGAGCATAGAGATCATCGTCGTCTTGCCTGCGCCGTTCGGACCGAGCAGGCTAAAGATCTCCCCTTCCTGGATCTCAAAGGAGATGCCTCTGACGGCCAGTATGTCCTCTGGAAGATAGTGTTTTGCCAGGCCATTCGCTCTTACAAGAACCGACATCGATTTCTCTCCTTGCAGTGGGTCTGACCGCAGGGATCATACCACAACTCCTGTCCCCCCGAAAGCAGGCTGGCGGTGGGTGTTGAAGAAGGGGATGCGGCGACGGGAAAGAAAGGCGCGGGTGGGGTTGGACCCCACCCCTGCCAGCTTTCCTTGTGCAGCAGCGGAATTGGGGAGGGGACAGCGCCTCGCTTGTTTTTCTACACCCTCCTGGCGCATTGTTCTCTCAAGGCAAGGCCAGTGGTCGTCGCAGGCTCACACGACCGCATCCAAAGCGGACTTGCTCTCCGGCACGATGGTTGCGTACCCGTCGGAGGCATGGATCCTCGCGGGGTCGACACGCGGGCGGGGCAAGACCACAGAATTGACCGGGTCCTGCAGCCACCGTACAATCGTGAAGGTCTTGTCGTTCTGCCTGGTTTGGGTGTTAATCGATGCCATCATATCTCCATTGGCTGCGTCAACATGTGGGTCATCAGAAAGTACTGCTCGTCTTTGCCAGCGCCTGCGTGCGCGATGGCGCCGGCCGGTTGCTCTGGCAGAGGCGGGCCGATTTCGGCTGGTGGGGCCTACCTGGCGGCGTGCTCGAGTTGGATGAGTCGCTCCCCGA
>WSZX01000311.1 GCA_013139935.1 Ardenticatenales bacterium | reverse complement strand
CGTCCTGGGGACGCAAGGACCTGTTCGAGCCGTTGATGCGAGTGTTCAACCTGCAACAACTGATGCCGGCCGAGCAACAGGAGCAGATCGCCGAGGTCTACATCAGCGCGTTCCTCGAGGCCACCCTACGCGGAGAGTCAGGCTACCTTCCCCTGTTCCGGGATCACCGCCGGGCGCGGGAGTGGCTGCCGGACACGATCTACCTCAGCCAGTACGAGGACGCGACCACCCGGCCGGTCAGCACGTACCAGGAGGACATTAACGTCGCGACGACGACGTTGCCCGGCGGCGCTCAGGCAGGCGAAAACCTGGCCGTCTGGAGGGAGCGGTTGGTTAATGCCAAGTGGGGCGATATGGACAACCATGCGGTTTACCTGGGCTGGGACACGGACGCTTTGCCGGCGACGGCATATTATGCGATCCAGTTGCCCAATCGAGCCCTGACGTTGACCCACAACAGCATCCTGGTCTTTGCGCTGGCCGACGCGAATGAGGACCCCACCCCGGAGACAGAAGACAAAGGGGAGAAAGGCCCACGCGAGCCAATAGATCTGACGGTGGAAGTGGTGGACGGCGCGGGGGAGGCGGCTCGCCTGCCGTTGAGCCATTTCTGGTTCCTGCAACCGCAACTAGCAGGGCAGATCGGCAAAGCCGCGTTCATGTCCCCTCTACCCGCGTCGGAGGTGGTGTTCCAGCATTTCGAGTTCCCGCTGGCGGCCCTTGTCGCGGCGAACCCCGCCTTTGACCCCGCCAGCCTGGCACAGGTGCGTTTTGTCTTTGACCGTACCCGAGTGGGGGTCGTCGCGCTCGATGACATCGGGTTCCGTGATTGAAAGCAATGGTGCTCTTCATTTGGAGTATGGGCAAGACGGGGTAAGATTATGGCGCTATGAACACACCCCTCCTGAAAACCAAACTCTATACCCCGCCGCCGCGCCCCAACCTGGTGCCGCGCCCGCACTTGATCGAGCGATTGAACGCGGGCCTTCACCGCAAACTCACCCTCATCTCCGCCCCGGCCGGCTTTGGCAAGACGACGCTGCTGAGCGAGTGGGCGAGTCAGCGAGTTCGCGAATCAGCGGATGGGTGGCTCTTCGCTTGGCTCTCGCTGGACAAAGGGGACAATGACCTGGTTCGCTTTCTGACGTATCTCGTCGCCGCCTTGCAGACCGTTGACGCCGGCATTGGCAGGGGCGTGCTGGATGTGTTGCAGTCGCCGCAACTGCCACCGCTGGAATCGCTTCTCGCCTTGCTGATCAACGATCTGGAGGGCAACCACGAGGGTTGCTCCCACGTGTTGGTGCTCGACGATTATCACGTTATCCACGCTCCGGCCGTCCACGAAGCGCTGGTGTTTTTGCTGGATCACCTGCCGCTGCAACTACATCTCGTCATCCTCGCCCGCGAGGACCCGCCTGTGCCGTTGCCGCGCCTGCGCGTGCAGCAGCAAATGACGGACATCCGCGCTCAAGATCTGCGCTTCACGGTCGAGGAAGCGACTCAATTCCTTAACCAGACGATGGGTTTGCGCCTGACCGCGTCAGACGTGGCGGCGCTCGAAAGCCGCACCGAGGGCTGGATCGCCGGGCTGCAAATGGCGGCGCTGACGATGCAGAACGTGGAGGACACCAGCGCGTTTATCCACGCCTTTACCGGCGACGACCGGTACGTGGTGGATTATCTGGTGACGGAGGTGTTGGCGCGGCAGCCGCCGCACATCCAGGCTTTTCTCCTGCATACCAGCGTTCTGCAGCGTTTCGACGCTTGTTTATGCGACGCCGTTACCGAGCAGCACGATGGGCGCGAGATTTTGGCGCAATTGGAACGAGCCAATCTCTTTGTGACGCCGCTGGACCACCGGCGCGAGTGGTATCGCTATCACCATCTCTTTGCCGATCTGCTGCGCCATCAACTGCGAGCGCAAGAGGGCGAGGAAAGCGTGATTGTGTTGCACCGACGCGCGGCTCTATGGTACGAGCAGCACGGCCTCGTAGATGACGCGCTCTCTCACTACCTGGCGGCTCGAGATACGCCGGCCGCGGCGTCACTGGTCGCGGCCAATGCGATGCTGGCGATCAGGCGCGGCGATATTCACTCGGCGCACAGGTGGTTGGAAGCATTGCCGGAAGATGCTGTGCGCGCCAACCCGCGTCTGTGCCTCGATTATGCCTGGATATTCGTTGTTCACGACAACTATCCGCGCCTGGTTGAGTTTGTGACTGCGGCGAAATCCGCCCTGCCCGGCAGCGACTGTGAAAACGACGTGACCTTTTCAGGCGAGTGGGCGGCGCTGCAGGCTTTTGCCAGTTTTTATTTGGGTGAGACACAAACCGCGCTAACATTGGGGCGGCAGGCGCTCGAACGATTGCCCTCCCAACATGCCTTTGCGCGAGGAGTGATCTATATTTTACTGACCGACATTTACACCGGTACCGACATTGGGCAGGTGTCTCTGGCTATCGCGTGCGGTCGGGAGGCGTTGACCGCCGGCCTGTCCAGCGAAAGTGTCATCGTCAGTCTGTATGCGGCAGACCGGCTGATCGGAGCGTTGGTCTTACAGGGCCAATACCAGGCGGCGGAGGCTACGTGTGAGCAGGCGTTTCAATTCGTGCGAGAATGCGGACTAACGTATGCTCATATCCTTGAGGTGCCATATCTGAAGTACGCGTGTGTGCTTTACGAGTGGAACAGGCCAACCGAAGCCGAGCGTTTCATTCGCGATGGCCTGGCCCTGAGTCAAAAGTTCGGCGCGCATAATAGCGAGTTATGGGGCAGGTTGCTGCTGCGGCAAGCGCAGTTGGCGCAGGACATTGCTATTGACGTCATTGACCCATCAGCTACCGATGAGGCCCTTGACGCGCTGTTACTCGAACTCCCCGACCGGCAATCTCGGCACCTAGCGATGGCGCCATTTGCGGCTTTTCGCGCTCAACTCTGGGCCAGCGAGAAGCAGTTGGCGCGCGCTGAACGATGGGCCCAAAACTCTTCCCTCACGCTGAGTGATGAGCCGTTGTGTGGACAGATACCCAACTATCTGGCGCTGGCTCACATCTACCTGGCATTGGGGAAGTCGCTGGCGGATGTGCTAACTCTGCTGGAAAAGCTGCGCCAATTAGCGTTACGTAAAGGGCACATTCAGCAGATCATCCAAATCGCTCTGTTGCAGGCATTAACACTCGACAAATTGGGCCAGTCCCAGGCGGCCCAGGCAACGCTCGAACAGTCCCTCACGTTGGCCGAACCCACGGGCATGATGCGCACCTTTCTCGACCACGGCCTCCCTGTGATTCGCCTCTTGCGCCAGGTCAAACATCCCTACGCGACCAAACTGCTCGCGGCAATCGAACCCGGCACGGTGGAAAAACCACAGTCAGCCCCCGGCTATCCCGAGGAAACGTTAAGCGAGCGTGAAATCGAGGTATTGCACCTCTTTGCCGTTGGCCTGACCAACGCAACCATCGCGCGCCGGTTGTTCGTTTCTCAGAACACGGTCAAATGGTACGCCAAAAACATCTATCACAAACTGGATGTTCACAGCCGCGCCGAAGCGCTCGCTCGAGCCTACGAGATGAACTTGTTGTCCTGAACAGCTTGCCCCCTCAAAGCCTTCTTTAGCACCTCACAACCAACATCCAGCAAGACTACCCCCCCCTGACTACCCCACCGGGTAGTGACAACTACCCCCTGCCCGTGCCATACTGCCTGTGTTCAACCAATCAGGAGATAGCAATGTCAATGTCAGAAAAACCGCAGCCACTTTATCGAATTTGTGTTCGGGGACGTCTGAGCCAAACCGGCGCTGCCTGGTTCGAGGGATTCACGCTCACCGTGGACGAAACGACACGCCCTCCCCAGACGCGCCTCGAAGGGCCGGTGATGGACCAGGCCGCGCTGCACGGGTTGATCAGCCGCATCCGCGATCTGGGCTTGACCCTGATTTCTGTCCAACGTATTGACGAAAGGAGAATGACGCTGGAGGTTCACAATGAAAACCTGAGTCGATAGGAACAAAGGTCTCTGGACAAAAAGGGTTGCTTCTATGAATGTCTTTCGGTCGTGGGAACACGTGGTATTTCGGAAACACCCTCGCAGATTCAGACAAATGCGAATAAACTTTTGGTTTTTTTGATTGTGCAATAAACACACATATGGCTCTCAGGAGAAAACGATCATGAATAACTCGGCAGATTCGTCACGTTCACCATTATGTAGCCCCTGGTTGTACTTTGTTGTAACTTTTGCCTGGACCTGGTTCTTCTGGGGACTGGGAATAATGTTGCAGGTCAGTATGGAGTCCGCTGGCGGTTCTGTATTACTCTTGCTCGGCGTCCTTGGCCCAATGTTGACGGGGATCGGGTTTACTTGTCTCACCCGCGATCGGGCCGGGCGACGGGATTATTGGGCGCGCGTCGTTGATGTGAGAAGAATAGGACTCAAATGGTTCCTGGTTATTTTGCTGTTTACTCCTATTTTGAATGTCCTGGCCGCGTTACTCGACATCCTTTTCGGTGGGCAGGGTGCGGTCTGGGGACCAAGCATAGCGAATGTGGTATCTAGTCCAGTATCCCTGGTTTTCGCGGCGCTGTTTGCCACCCTCATCCCTTTTATCGAAGAGTTGGGCTGGCGCGGCTATGTGCTGGATCGCTTGCAGGAAAACAAAAGTGCGCTGACGTCGAGCCTGATATTAGGCGTTGTGTGGTCTCTGTGGCACTTGCCGATGTTCTTCATTCCAGACTCCTATCAAGCCAGTCTGGGGGTGGGGACGCTGGAATTTTGGCTATTCATAGTCGGTGTTGTGCCGTTAGGTTTTGCTTTCACGTGGATTTACAACAATACGCGCCGCAGCATACTTGCCGTAATTCTTTTCCATTCTATGGTCAATTTCACCGGTGAGCTTATCGCCATCTCTGAGCGAGCGGATACCTTTGCGATCCTATTGTGGTTTGTGGCGGCGATTGGGATTACGGTGCTTTGGGGCGCCAAAACCTTTACCCACCAGCCACACGGGCACAGGCACACGCCGCCGGCGTGACAGCGTTTGTAGAAAAGCAGGGATGGGAGGAAATATCGATGGATGAGAACAATGGGATCGTCATTGAGACACATGGCTTGAGCAAATCCTTCGGAAAAGTCCAAGCGCTTTGCGGCGTGGACTTGAGGGTGCCACGCCATTCGATTTTCGGTTTTCTCGGCCCGAACGGATCCGGAAAAACCACGCTGATGAAAGTGCTGCTGGGCCTGAGCCGCCCCACGGCTGGCACTGGGACCAT
>WSZX01000466.1 GCA_013139935.1 Ardenticatenales bacterium | reverse complement strand
AAATCGACGCCTACCTGCACTCAGCCACCAAGAGCCATCCGCGTGCGTGGCTGGTGCTCTCCGAGGCGCCCATGTGGGACGAGCGCGGGCTGACACTGAACTGGTTTCAAACCCACGGCCGTCCGCTAAACCAAGCTACCCTCAATCGCGTTGAGGTCATTCAGTGGCAACTGGACACCGAATCGTGACATCTGTTGATGGTACCAGCAGTCGATGCTATACTCGTACTTGTTCAATAACAACTTGGCGGTTCTGTGACCGCTCTGCCCGTGAATCACCATCGAAAACGGAAAGTTATTCCTTAACAAGTGCAGGTGCTCGCCTCGCTCTCCCTGCGTGAGGCAAGAGCCGCCATCGGTAGATATCCAATCCGAGTCAGCGGACTGGCCTGCACGGAAAGGATATGGAGAATATCCATGCTCAGCCCTCGACCTCCTGTCGTGACGATTCTCATCTTGATGAGCGCCACGCTGATCCTGCAGACCGGCCGCTGCTGCGGGACCGCCCTGTCCCGAGCGCACGCTGACCAGGCTGAATCCAGGATCTATCTGCCGTTGGTTCTCCTGCCCTCTCTGGAGGCGGACTTTGCCGCCTCGCCGACGGTGGGCTTGGCACCGCTGACGGTCGTTTTCACCAACACCTCCACCGGAGACTATACCGCCAGCGGATGGAACTTTGGCGATTCAATGACCAGTACGCTGAGGAACCCAACCCACACCTACGCGACGGTCGGGGCGTACACCGTCACGCTGACGGTCAGCATGGTCAACATGTCGGACACCCTGACCCGCACCAACTATATCACCGTCACCAACACCCTGCAGAACGGGTCCTTCGAAGACGAGAACTGGGTAGACCTTCCCCCGGAGCCTGGCAATCTCATCAATCAGCAGCCCGTTGGATGGACCTTGAGCTGGGTAGAGATAGGCGAACCCCTGTACGACTCTACCGACCCGGCCGGTGGCGTGCCTGAATGCGTTCACAAACACAATGACCAACTGCCTCTAGAGGAACAGTTGGGGGGGCCAGAGGCGTTGGTTCTGGACGGCAACTATACCTACAAGATATTCCATTTCGGCGCCCCCTTTGGAGCCGAGTTGACGCAGACCATCTTCCCGCTGGCAGCCGGGGTCTCCTGGCGCCTCACTGTCCCCATCCTGCTCGATCTGCACGGCGACACCGATCCCTGGGGGGCCGAGTCGGGCGTGTGGGTCAACGGAGTCGGCGGGTGGGCCAACGCTGCGACCATGGGCCACCGCAACTGGTATGACCATGTCGTCGAATTCACCCCGGCCGCCGGCCAGGCCGAGATTGTGATTCGCGTCAAGGACAAGCATGCGCGCAAGGACTTTTTTATTGACAATATCCGGCTAGAGATGGTGTCGAACGCCAGCCAGAGCCAGAAATCGGCCCGCGAGCCGCACCGGTGACGATCCCAGATCGCGCACAAATGCTATCCAGACTGCCGGACAGAGGCGAGGGACCCCGCGCCGCCCTCTTGCCCGAGGTGGATCACGACCTGCTCGCCGAGACTCTGACGGCCTTTGCCAACTCTGACGGGGGAACACTCCTCGTTGGGCTCGATGCAACCGGGCAACCCACCGGCCGTGTCAGCCCCGACGAGATGGAAGGGGCGCTGCGGGTCGCGGAAACCCGCTGCCGGCCGCCGGTCCATGCCAGTTGGGAGCATTCAGAGACCCCCGGCGGATCGGTGATCGCAATCCACGTCCCCCGCAGCCCCGACCTGCACAGCCTCGTGGACGGCCGCGTTCTCGTCCGGCAGGGAAAGGACAACCGTCCGCTGGGAGGCAAAGAGATCCGGCAACTCGCCTCCAGCAAGGAAACCGGTAGCTTTGAAGAACAAGAATCCGCCGGCGCCAGCCAATCGGAGGATTGGGATTCCAATGTCCTGGACGAGTACCTGCAGCAACGCCAAGAACGCGGCGCGGCGCGAACCACTGACCTGCAGCAACTCCTCTTCGAGGTCGGAGCCATCACAGCCGGCGGGACGCCGACGGTCGCCGGAATGCTCCTGTTTGGCCGCCGGCCGAAAACCTTTCTGCCCCAGAGCGGCATTGTCTTTGTCAAGTTCGCCGGGACCGAGCCGCGCGCTGCGAACGGATCAGCCGGCTACGGCCGCCGCGAAGAGATAAACGGGCCGCTCGCCCGCATTGTGGAGCGTGCCTGGAACGTGGTATGGGAAGAGATGAGCGTGGGCGCGGTGGTGAACGGACTGGCACGGGAGGACAAGCTTGTCTACCCGCGCTTTGCGGTTCGCGAGGCCTTGGTCAACGCTGTCTGCCACCGCGACTATCGGATAAGCGGCCGCCGCATAGAGATTCGCATGTTCTCCGACCGGCTGGAGGTGATCAGCCCCGGTGGCCTGCCCGGTTATATCACCGTGGACAATATCGTCGAAGAGCACTTTTCCCGCAACCCACGCATCGTCAACGGGCTGTTCCAGTGGGGGTACATTGAGGAATTGGGGTTAGGTATCGATCGGATGATTGAGGAAATGGTCAACGCGGGCCAACCGCCCCCCGAATTCAAGGCTACCCCCTACTCATTTGCCGTGATCCTGAATGCAACAAAGACCGGCTTTCCTACCTATCGATGGGCGCGGCAGATGAACGAGCGTCAGGCGCGGGCGTTGGCCTTTGTGCGGGAGAATGGCAGCATCACCAATCGCGAATATCGGACCGTCGTCCCAACCGTCACGGCCGAGACCTTGCGTCTGGACCTGGTCGACCTGGTAAAGAGGGGAGTGCTGCTCAAGATCGGCGCGAAAAAGGGCACCTACTATATCTTGAAATGAACTTATCCCAATTTTATCCCAAATCCCACTTGGGATAAACCGTCCGCGTGAGAGATGCGGGGGGTGGGATTGACCCTCCTATGACCCGTCCCATCCAGCGACGCCATTTCGCACCGGCCCCATCTCCTCGCGCGCCCGGCCGCGAGATTAGCCACAACCGGCCGGATTGGGTAAAATGGCCTGGCATATGCCTGACAACAGAGACTGGACCCCGTGCACGAATTGGCCATCACCCAGAGCATTCTGGAAATAGCCCTCCGCCACGCCGATGGCGCCGGGCGGATTACCCAGCTCAACTTGGTTATCGGTGATCTGTCCAGCATAGTCGACGACTCGGTCCAGTTCTACTGGGACGTTGTCAGCCGCGGCACCATCGCCGAAGGCTCCCAGCTTCACTTTGAACGCATCAAGACCCGTTTCCACTGCCGGGATTGCCAAACGGATTTCGAGCCCGACGGCCGTGCCTTTGAGTGCCCCCAATGTGGCGGCAGCCGCGTCTCCCTGGTGGCAGGCAGAGAGTTTCAATTGGAGAGCATCGAGGTCGAATAGCCCCCATAGAACAGCGACGAATGAACCTGGTGACAGGAGAAGTGAATGACCAGAACCGTACCTGTTGTTGAACAGATTCTGAGCGCCAATGATCGAATTGCCCTCCAGAACCGCTCCGAGTTTGACGCGGCCGGCCTATTCGCCATCAATCTGATGGCTTCGCCGGGCGCAGGCAAGACCAGCCTCATCATGGAGACTGTAAAGGCGTTGAAGGACGAGTTCCGCCTGGCCGCAGTCGACGGCGATGTCGCGACCTCGATTGACTCCGACAAAGTGGCCGCGCTGGGGGTGCCGGCCGTGCAGATCAACACCGGCGGCGCCTGTCACCTGGACGCCGCCATGCTGCAAGCCGCTCTGCCCGAGTTGTCCCTGCCGGAACTCGACCTGTTGGTGGTGGAGAATGTCGGCAACCTCATCTGCCCCACCGGCTTTCGGCTCGGCGTACACCGCAGCGTGCTCATTGCCAGCGTGCCCGAAGGAGATGACAAGCCGTACAAATACCCCGGCATGTACCAGGGCGTGGATGCAATGCTGCTGAACAAGATGGACGTGCTGAGCGCCTTTGACTTTGACATGGACTACTTTCGGCGCGGGGTGGAGATTCTCAATCCTGGATTGACCTTTTTTGCCGTCTCGTGCAAGACGGGCGAGGGACTGGATGCCTGGCTCAACTGGGTCCGAGCCGAGGTGGCAGCGTTCAAGGGCGCAGCGGCCGGCTATGAAATACGTTGACGAGTACCGCGACCCGGCCCCAGTCCACGCCGTCATCGCCCAGATACGGGCCACCGTCACCCGGCAGTGGGTGCTGATGGAGGTCTGCGGCGGACAGACCCACAACATCATCCGCCACGGCATCGACCAGTTGCTCCCTCCCGAACTCGAACTAGTCCACGGACCCGGCTGCCCCGTCTGCGTCACCCCGCTTGAGCTGATCGACCAGGCCCTCGCCATTGCCGGCCGGCCGGAGGTCATCTTTTGCTCCTTTGGCGACATGCTGCGCGTCCCCGGCTCGGACACCAATCTCTTCCGCGTCAAAGCCGAGGGAGGGGACGTGCGGGTGCTCTACTCGCCGCTCGATGCCCTCGAGATCGCCCAACAAAACCCGGACCGGGAGGTCGTTTTCTTTGGCGTCGGCTTTGAGACCACTGCCCCGGCCAACGCAATGGCGATCCTCCAGGCCCATCGCCTGAACATCACCAACTTTTCGGTGCTCGTCTCCCATGTACGGGTTCCGCCGGCCATCAACGCCTTGCTCAGCACCCCCGCCATCCGGGTGCAGGCCTTCTTGGCGGCCGGCCACGTCTGTGCGGTGATGGGGTACTGGGAGTACCATCCTCTCGCCGAGAGATTTGGCGTCCCCATCGTCGTCACCGGCTTTGAGCCGCTCGATATCGTACGGGGCATCCTCATGGCCGTGCAGCAATTGGAAACCGGCCGAACACAGGTAGAGAACGCCTACGTCCGCACGGTGACAGAGGCCGGCAACACGCCGGCCCAGCAGGTCATCGAGCAGGTCTTCCAAGAGTGCGACCGCAAGTGGCGCGGCATCGGCGAGATACCCGGTAGCGGCTGGTGCGTGCGGCCCGATTTCGCCTCCTTTGATGCCGCGCTCCGCTTTGATACCGGCCAGATCACCGCCCACGAATCACCATTGTGCCATGCGGGCGAGGTGCTGCAGGGGCTGCTCAAGCCATACCAGTGCCCTGCTTTCGGTACCGACTGCACCCCGCGCACCCCCCTTGGCGCACCGATGGTCTCCGCCGAAGGAGCCTGTGCCGCCTACCACAACTATGGCCGTTTCGACCCCACGACAAGTGACAAGTGACAGGTGACCGATGATCGAGCGTGAACTCCTGGACTTTGATAACTGGTCCTGCCCCCTCCCACTGCGTGACAACCCCACCGTCGTCATGGGACACGGCGGGGGCGGCCAACTCTCGGCCGATCTCATCAAGTACCTCTTCCTCCCCGCCTTTGACAACCCCGTGCTGGCACAGATGGGGGACGCGGCCGTCGTGACACCCGGTGGGCCAAACGGCCCGCGCTTGGCCATCTCTACCGATTCTTTCACCGTCACCCCTCTCTTCTTCCCCGGCGGCGACATAGGCAAGCTGGCTGTGCACGGCACCGTCAACGATGTGGCCATGGTGGGGGCCCGGCCGCTTTTCCTCAGCGTTGGCTTCATCCTGGAAGAGGGAATGCCGCTGGACGACCTGGTACGGATTGCCGCCAGCATGGCAGCCGCCTGCCGCCAGGCCGGCGTGACCATCATCACCGGGGACACCAAGGTGGTGGACAAGGGGCACGGCGATGGTCTCTATGTCAACACCACCGGCATTGGGCTGCTGGCCACGGGACTGGACATCAGCGCCGGCCGCGCCCGGCCGGGGGACGTGGTGATCGTTAGCGGCGATATTGGCGTTCATGGGATTGCCATCCTCTCCATCCGGGAGGGGCTCCAGTTCGAGACCGTCGTCGAATCCGACACCGCCGCGCTGCACGGCCTGGTAGCAGAGATGCTCGACGTAACCCCCGACATTCACTGCCTGCGAGATCCAACCCGGGGCGGCCTGGCGGCCGCGCTCAACGAGATCGCGGCCGCCTCCAGCGTCGGCATCGAACTCGATGAAACCGCCGTGCCGGTGCCGCCGGCCGTGCACGCTGCCTGCGAGATGCTCGGACTCGACCCCTTTTACATCGCTAACGAGGGCAAGCTGATCGCCATCCTGCCCGCAGAGCACGCCGAGGCTGTCCTCGCTCGCATGCGCGCCCACCCCTTGGGGCTGCGGGCGGCCATGGTCGGGACGGTCAAAGAGGCGCACCCCGGCATGGTCGTGGCCCGCACCGGCATTGGCGGCCGGCGCATAGTAGACATGCTCGTAGGGGAGCAACTGCCCCGTATCTGCTAGGTGCGGCACTGCCCCCCTCTCTACGCGAA
Organism: Ardenticatenales bacterium; assembly: GCA_013139935.1. Taxonomy (GTDB): domain Bacteria; phylum Chloroflexota; class Anaerolineae; order Promineifilales; family UBA4811; genus GLR113. The sequence goes on along the minus strand of WSZX01000466.1, from coordinate 249 downwards.
TCGGTTGGCAGGGAGCAACTCGACCCGCTAGTACTTCAAGCCCTGGCCCTCGACCATGATCCGTATGGTCCGGTACAGTATCCCCAGATCGTACCGCCACAATCTCCACCCGCTCCACGTCCGGCACCGTTCCAAGTACTGCATATCCAGCTTCTCCGAGCCGAGCGGATTCGGGTGCCCCTTCTGCAACTGGGCCGGTCCGGTCCATCCCGCGCGAATGAACTTGCGATACTCCACTCCCCGTCCCAC